>CALXZS010000043.1 GCA_944393305.1 uncultured Clostridia bacterium
AAGAAAGAGGTGCAAATATGGCTCGTATAGCAGGAGTAGATCTACCTAAGGAAAAAAGAGTAGAAATAGGACTAACATACATTTATGGTATAGGTTTAAAAAGTTCTCAAAAAATACTAAAAGAAGCTGGAGTAAATCCAGACACTAGAGTAAAAGACCTAACAGCAGAACAAGAACAAGCTATTAGAAAAGCAATGGCTGATTACACTGTTGAAGGTGATTTAAGAAGAGAAGTAGCTTTAAACATCAAACAATTAGTAGAAATGGGATGTTATAGAGGATTAAGACATAGAAGAGGTCTTCCAGTAAGAGGACAAAGAACAAAAACAAATGCTAGAACAAGAAAAGGACCAAGAAAATTGGTTAGCAAGAGTAAAAAATAATTAAGTTTTTAGGAAGGAGAAAAAAATGGCTATAAAGTCTGGAAAGAAAACTACAACTAGAAGAAAAGTAAACAAACACATTGAAAGTGGAAAAGCACATATTCATTCTAGTTTTAATAATACAATAGTTACAATATCAGATGTTCAAGGAAATGTTTTATCATGGGCAAGTGCTGGAGGACTAGGATTCAAAGGTTCAAGAAAAAGCACACCATTTGCAGCTGGTGAAGTTGCTGAAACAGCAGCAAAAGCAGCTATGGAACATGGATTAAAAACAGTAGAAGTATTTGTTAAAGGCCCTGGAGCAGGACGTGAATCTGCAATAAGAGCTTTACAAACAGCAGGATTAGAAATTACATCAATAAAAGATGTAACACCAATCCCACATAATGGTTGTAGACCACCAAAAAGAAGAAGAGTTTAATTCTAAAATGAGGAGGAAAGAAAATGTCAAGATATAAGGACGAACAGTGTCGTATCTGCCGTAGAGAAGGACAAAAGATATTCTTAAGAGGCGAAAGATCTGACACAGATAAATGTAGCATCAACAGAAGAGACTATGCTCCAGGACAAAATGGACAAAAAAAATCAAAACTTTCTGAATATGGTACTCAATTAAGAGAAAAGCAAAAAACAAAGTCATTCTATGGTGTTGGAGAAAAACAATTCAGAAAATACTTTGATATGGCTTCAAAAACAAAAGGTAAAACTGGTGAAGTTTTATTACAATTACTAGAAAGTAGACTAGACAATGTTGTATATAGATTAGGATTTGCTAGTTCAAGATCACAAGCTAGAATGTTAGTAACACATGGAGCATTCGATGTAAATGGAAAAAAAGTAAATATTCCATCATATATAATCAAAGCTGGAGATGTAATTTCAGTTAGAGAAATCAAAAAAGACAATGGAACAATAAAACATGCTTTAGAAGTAAATTCAGCAAGACCAGTTCCAACATGGCTAGAAAAAGATGCCGAAAAATTAAGTGGTAAAGTAGTTAGACTTGCAGGTAGAGAAGATATTGATCTACCAGTAGAAGAACATTTAATAGTAGAGCTTTACTCTAAATAATGATTGAAATATTTATATAAGAGAGATTATTCTCATAAATTATTAGGAGGTAAAAATGATAGAATTTGAAAAGCCAAATATTAAATGCTTAGAGATAGACAATGAGAAAAATTATGCAAAATTTGTATGTGAACCACTAGAGCGTGGATATGGTATAACTATCGGAAATTCTTTAAGAAGAATACTACTTTCATCATTACCAGGATGTGCATTAAAAAGTGTTAAGATAGATGGTGCTCAACACGAATTTACTACAATACCAGATGTTGTAGAAGATGTTCCAGAATTAATACTTAACCTAAAAATGGTAAGAATTAAAATGGACAAAAATGAAGAAAAAACATTAAGAATAGATTTCGATGGTGAAGGAGAAGTAACCGCCGGAGATATTATTACTGATGGAACAGTTGAAGTATTAAATCCAGACCTACATATTGCAACAGTTTCTAAAGGTGGAAAACTACATATGGAAATGACAGCAGATATGGGAAGAGGATATAATACAGCTGAAAAAAATAAAGTTCCAAACCAACCTATTGGAGTTATTGCAATAGACTCAATATATTCTCCTGTAAAAAAAGTAAATTATGCAGTAGAAAATACTAGAGTTGGTCAAATGGTTGATTATGATAAACTTACAATAGAATTATGGACTGATGGAAGTTTAAAACCATATGAAGCATTAAGTTTAGCTGCTAAAGTTCTAACAGAACATTTAAAACTATTTGTAGATTTATCTGAAACTGCAAAAAATACTCAAATAATGATTGAAAAAGAAGAAAATAAAAAAGAGAAAATTCTAGAAATGCCTATTGAAGAACTTGAGTTATCTGTAAGATCATTCAATTGCTTAAAGAGATCAGGAATTTCAACAGTTGAAGATTTAGCTAACAAAACAGAAACAGATATGATGAAAGTTAAAAACTTAGGTAAAAAATCTTTAGATGAAGTAATTGCAAAATTACATGACTTAGGCTTAGATTTGGCTAAAGAAGAAGAATAGTTCATAAAAAAGGAAGGTGAAAAAAGTGATAAATAGAAAATTAGGTAGAACAACAGATATAAGACTAGCAATGCTTAAAAATTTATCAACAGACTTAATCTGGCATGAGCAAATAGAAACAACAGAAGCTAGAGCAAAAGAAGTAAAAGCAATAGTTGATAGCTTAATTTCCTTAGCAGTAAAAGAAAAAGATAACTTTGAAGAAGTTGAAGTAAAAGTTACAAAAGCAAAACTTGATAGCAAAGGAAATAAAGAAACAGAACTAGTGAAGAGCAAAAATGGAAAAGAATTCCTAAAAGTTGTAAAAGAAACAAAAATGGAAAAAAGACAAAAAGACATGCCATCAAGATTAAATGCTAGAAGAAAAATGATGACAAAATTAAATAAAGTAAAAGATACAGAAGGAACTCCAATAGACTTAACAGATAAATTATTTAATAGTATAGCACCAAGATATACAGGTAGAGTTGGTGGATATACACAAATAATTAAGAAAGGTCAACGTAGAGGAGACGGAGCAGAAACTGTAATATTAAAATTAGTTTAATTTTCAATTGGGGACGGTCCTTAAATGAAAATTTACAAATACTTATTATAAAAAAAATAGGTATGCAAGTGAGCATACTTATTTTTTTGATTAAGGACCGTCCCTAATCAAAAAAATAAAAAACTCTTGACAATCCAAACAAATGTATGTATAATATCTAAAGATAAAACAAAAGTTTGCGAGGAGGATTATATGATAACAACTTTACATATAAAAAATATAGGTATTATAGATGATTTAAGTATAGAATTAGGAGAAGGTTTTAATGTACTTACAGGAGAAACAGGTGCAGGTAAAACATTAATAATTGACGCTATTAATATAATCTCAGGTGGAAGATTTTCAAAAGAAATGATAAGAAAAGGAGAAAACTATTCATTTATAGAAATGAACCTGTACTTACCAGAAAATCCAATAGCAATTGAAAATAATATAATTGTGAGTAGAGAAATTCATTCAAATGGAAGAAATTCATGCAAAATAAATGGTAGACTTGTGACACTAACTGAACTTAAAGAATTTATGAATAATATAATAGATGTGCATGGTCAGAATGATAATCAAAAAATATTAAATCCAAAATATCATATAAAATATTTAGATAATTTTGCTGGTAAAGAATTATTAAATATAAAAGATGAATATAAAAAATTATATAAAGAAAATGTATTATTAAAAAAAGAATTAAAAGAAAACCTAGGTGATGATAAAGAAAAGCAAAGAAAATTGGATTTATTGCAATATCAATTTGATGAAATAGATGGAGCAAATTTAAAAGAAAATGAAGAAGAAGAATTAGAAGAAAAAAGAAAAGTATTTATGAATTCAGAAAAAATAGGAAAAGCACTTAATCAAGCAGATATTTCACTTGGAGAAGGGGCAATAGATAAAATAAATGAAGCAATAAAGTCAATAGAAAAAATAAGTGATATAGATAAAAAATACGAAGATAAATTGTGCGAATTAAAAAGTATATATTATGAAATACAAGAATTATCTAGAGATATTTCATCAATGAATTCAGACATGTATTTTGATGAAAATGAAAGAAATGAAGTAGAAGAAAGACTAGACTTAATATCTTCTTTAAAAAGAAAATATGGAAATAGTACAAAAGAAATATTAGAATATAAAGATGAAATAGAAAAAGAAATAGAAAGAATAAACAATTTAGAAACATATAATGAGAAAATAAGAGAAAAAATATATAATTTAGAGAAAGAAATGAAAAAATTAGCAGACAAAATGCATGATTTAAGAATGAAAGTATCAGATGAATTAAATTTGAAAATAAATAAAGAACTTTCAGACTTAGAAATGCCAAATGCAAGATTTATAACTAATATAATAAAAACAGAATATAATAAAAATGGAATAGATGAAGTAGAATTCTTTATTTCAACTAATATTGGAGAGGATTCAAAACCACTTGCTAAAATAGCATCAGGAGGAGAAATGTCAAGAATAATGTTAGCAATAAAAACAGTATTGGCTAATACAGACAGTACACCAGTATTAATATTTGATGAAATAGATACAGGAATAAGTGGAAATGCGGCGAAATCTGTTGGAGAAAAATTAAAAATAATAGGCAAGAGTCATCAAGTATTATGCATAACACACCAACCAAGTATTGCAGCTAAGGGAGATGTAAACTTCTTTATAAGCAAAAAATCAAAAGATGGTAGAACATTTACTAATGTCAGAAAATTAAATGAAGAAGAAATAATAAATGAAGTTGCTAGAATAGCTAATGGAGAAATAACTGAAATAGCTAGAAAGCATGCTTTAGAACTTAGAAAAACAGCTTAAATAAGTTGTGAAAATAGAAAGGAAATCATAATGTGGGGAGCAGTAATTGGAGATATAGCTGGTTCGATATATGAATATGAGCAAATAAAAAGTATTAAACCAGTGAAAATAGAGCAAATAATACCTGAAAATGGATTTTTCAGTGATGATACAATATTAACAATTGCTATATTAGATGCTATTCAAAATGATAGGAATTATGAAAAATATTTAAGAGAATATGGTCAAAAATATATTAAATATAAACCAAGTTTTTCACCATATTTTAAATCATCATTTGCACCGGGATTTATAAAATGGCTAAATCATGAAAATGATGGAAAAAGTGTAGGAAATGGAGCAATGATGAGAGTATCTCCAATTGGATATATGTTTAATACAGAAAAAGAAGTAATAGAAAATGTAGAAAGAGCAACAAAACCATCACATGATTCAATGGAAGCTATTGAATGTTCAAAAATTGTAGCATTAATAATATTTTATGCAAGAAAAGGTTATACTAAAAAACAAATATTAAAAACCTTAAATTTAAAATTAGAAATAAAACCATTTGAAAAATTTAATTCCACATGTAGCCAAACAATAAATAATTGTTTGTGTTCTTTATTTGCTTCAAATAGTTTTGAAGAAAGTATAAAAAGAGTATTATTATTTGGAGGAGATACTGATACTAATGCATGTATTGTTGGCTCTATGGCAGAAGCAATGTATGGTATAAATCCAGAATTAATAAGTAAGGCTAAAACAAAAATACCGAAAGAATTTTTTGAAATATTAGACAGGGCATATAAAATAAGTGTAAAAGATGAAATAGATAGATAAAAAAAGCAAGCACTCTCGAGAAGACTCGTGAGTACTTGCTTTTTATGACCGACTACTCAGAACTTGTCGAAGTAGCTTTGAAGAATAGAATTCTCAAAGACTACTTGAATCGTTTTGTCCGAGTGTTGTTCGAGAAAATCATAAATGATTTTGAATCGAATTAAGACTCTAATGAGTTTTAGCGGAAGTTCATCAAACTCTTTGGAGGTGATGAACTTTGCAACTAAAACCTGAAGCGTTTCAGTTTCCGGGCAAATCACATCTTTGGGAATGGAGTGGTCACATTCGACTTCAATATTACTGTTATACACCCAAATTGTGATTGGGGTTTCAGAAAGTTGTTGCCGAATATTTGCCAATTCCGTTCTCTTTTGGTGTAAATCAATATTGACGTTTTCTTTTTCAGAAGTCAAATTATTGATTGCCGATACTACTCTTTGAACAGTAGTCAGATGTAATTGCAATTCTTGTTTCAATTTTGCTATTTCCTGTTGAACAGGCAATAACTTCCTCGTTTCTTCCCGAATTGCTCTGCATAAATTGCTGTGCAATTTTTCCAAAGCAATAGTTTCAGCACTAAGGGATTCTTCCTCCGCTTTCAGTTCAGTAGAATTCGGATTGAAAATAGTAACCGAGATTTCTTCTTCCTGAGGTTCTGAAGTTTCGACAGGAATCAAATTGGTGGAAACTTGCTTCTTTTTGGCGGAGTCATGGAAACAGCTACGTTTCAACTCCATCCAAATCTTTTCAAGCTGACTTCTTCTACTGTAAAGCATCTTGACTCTTTTCCGAAATTCATCAAGAGTCAAATGATATACAGCAAGGATTTCATCAATAGGAGTTCTCCGCTTGATGAACATCCGAATATCTTTTCTAGATAAAGATTTCGGATCCTTTTCCTTTACAGCAATATTATCTGTTGTCAGTGTCATTTTCTACCTCCTCAACAATTTCCGCTATTTGTGTGTTTACCTTATCACAGAGCGCTAAAATCTCTGTGATTGTAGATTCGACATCCTCTACTTTGGGAGGAGGGGTGTTGTCATGGAGTTTGCATAAATGAGAACTGTGCTTACTGGATTTTCTTGTCAGTAATTCAGATCTGCACATATTGTTCTCCTTGGCTATTGCTTCCAACCGATGGTAAACGGTGGTTGGATGCAAACCAGCTTTCTGCGCAATTTCCTTCACCGACATACCCTCTTCAAAAAAGAGATGGATGTAATTCCTTTCCAACCACAATACCCTTTCAGAGAATTTGGTGGATTTAGTCTGTTTGGTCATAAAAGAACCTCCTAATATTAATTGTTTTAGGATTTTGCTAACATATGTATTGTCTATTATACCATAGAAATAGTTAAAAGTCAAATTATGTTAATAAGAATAAACGTAAAGTAATTACATAACTTGCAAAAAGCAAAATTATGTGGTATAATATTATTAGTTCCTTGGAAAAATATTTGCCTATGGGCAAAAAAGAAAGGTTGAAAAAAATGGAAAATGTTAAGACCCCCGTCGCGATCTCTAAAAAGTCCCAAAAGAGCAAGCCTGCGAAGCCGCAGAAGGCAGAAACTTACGTAAGTAAGTATTACAAAAAAACAAAAAAGGAACTTCTGAAGGCTATTAAGAAGGCGGAGCTCGGAACTATTATTCGGGTAAATGTCGTTGCCAATAGAGTATATCTCTATTGGGAAAATCGGAGGTACGAAATTCTCAAAATCCATCTGAAAAAGATTATTCAGTGGATAGAGAGAAAAAACAAACGGTCGTTTTACACAAAATGGCGGTTTGTAAAAAATGGGAAGAATCGTTATACTGTACTGTTAGTTCAACGGTTCTAAGTAACCCCTAACCTTTCGCAGAAAGAGCCACTCCCGTCTTCGGCATAGTGGCTCTTTTCTTATGCGTTTTAGAAATGTTTTTAGTGACATCTTAAAAAAATATAATTGAGCTATTGATAGGAAACTTTAAACATACGAATTGAAGAATATTATGTAAAAATGGTTTACAAAATGTGGTATATAAGATATAATAATATATATTAAAAAAGCGGAGGTACATAAAAATGGAAGAAAACAATCAAGAATTAGACATGAATCATTTAATGGAAGTTAGAAAAGAAAAATTAGATAAATTAAAAGAAGAAGGAAAAAATCCTTTTGAAATTACAAAATTCAATAAAACACATACAACAAAAGAAATTATAGACAACTATGAAAAATTAGAAGGAAAAGATGTAACAGTAGCCGGAAGAATTATGGCAAAAAGAATAATGGGAAAAGCCTCATTTTGTCATATTCAAGATGGTGAAGGTAAAATTCAAAGTTATGTTAGCATAAATGATTTAGGTGAAGAAAGTTACAAACAATTTAAAGAATACGATATTGGAGATATTATAGGAATTACAGGATTTGTATTTAAAACTAGAACAGAAGAAATATCTATTCATGCAAAAGAAGTAACTTTACTTGCAAAATCTTTAAAACCACTTCCAGAAAAATTCCATGGTTTAAAAGATACAGATTTAAGATATAGACAAAGATATGTAGATTTAATAGTAAATCCAGAAGTTAGAGAAACTTTCAAAAAAAGAAGTATAATAATAAAAGAGCTAAGAAAAATACTAGACGAAAAAGGATATTTAGAAGTTGAAACACCAATACTTAACAATTTAATTACAGGTGACGCAGCTAGACCTTTTGAAACACATCATAATACATTAGATATAGATATGTATTTAAGAATAGCACCAGAGCTTAACTTAAAAAGATTAGTAGTAGGTGGATTCGAAAAAGTATATGAAGTATGTAAAAACTTTAGAAATGAAGGAATGGACATTAAACACAATCCAGAGTTTACTAATGTAGAATTATATGCAGCATATCATGACTATAATGACATGATGGATATAACAGAAGAAATCATTACAAAACTATGCATGAAGGTAAATGGCACACTAAAAATTAATTACCAAGGAACAGATTTAGATTTGAGTACACCTTGGAAAAGAATTACAATGATAGATTCTATAAAAGAGGTTACAGGAATAGATTTTAATGAAATAAAAACTGATGAAGAGGCAAGAAAGATTGCAGAAGAAAAAGGAGTAGAATTAGAAGAAGGAAAAAATACAAAAGGACATATTATAAATGAGTTCTTTGAAACATTTGTTGAAGAAACACTAATTCAGCCAACATTCATAATGGACTATCCTGTTGAAATATCACCACTTACAAAGAGAAAAAAAGACAATCCAAGTCTAACAGAAAGATTTGAAGTGTTTATTGGTGGTAGAGAATATGGAAATGCTTATTCTGAATTAAATGATCCAATAGACCAATATGAAAGATTAAAGAAACAAGCAGAAGCTAGAGCAAATGGTGATGAAGAAGCAGGAATGATGGATGAAGACTTTGTAAATGCACTAGAAATAGGACTTCCACCAACAGGAGGGTTAGGAATTGGACTAGATAGATTGATAATGCTACTTACAAATTCTGCTTCAATTAGAGATATAGTACTATTCCCAACAATGAAACCATTGGCATAGAACATTAGCAAATTAAAAATAAATCTTAATAAATACTAAAAACTCTTAATATGTTGCAAATAGCGAGTTATAGACAATATAAAAAGAATAGGAAAATCTAATAAAAACTAATGAATTTTAATAAATTTATTCTAGTAGCTGTAAAATAGCTGTAAAAATTTAAAGAGATTTAAAGGCTTTTAAAGAGTTTTTATAAGTTAATAACTGTAATAAATACAAAATAAAAATAGAAAATGTAGTTATTGAAATAATATCTAACATATAGAAGTTAATTTAGAAATAAGTTA
>CALXZS010000044.1 GCA_944393305.1 uncultured Clostridia bacterium
GCTGTTTGTATATAATTTATTGATTCCTCAAAGTTTGGTCCATCATTTTTGTAATTTTCTATTGTTAGCATATTTTGGATTTTTTCATCATTTATTTGATTTAGAAAATCTTTTCTAAGCATAGAATATTCACTATAAAATTCTTTTATTGCTTTTTCTACAATTGCATAGTCACCACTTGTTTGTAACTCTATATTAGAGAAATCATCATTTTCTATGCTTTTGCTAGATAACATTTCTATTTCATTATCTAATTTTGCTTTGTTGATTATTCTTCCTCCATACAGAATTCCTACTATTATGACTATTATTGCAAGCAAAAGTACAATTGTAAGTAATGCTTTATTTACTTTTTTCTTTTTTACTACTTTAGTTTCTTTTGAGCTTTCTTTATTTATTTGATGAGTTTTTTCTTTTTGCTCTTTTTCTCTTACTTTTTCTTTTTCAATTTGTTTTTGTGCCTTTTCTTCTATTATGACTTCTCCTTTTATTTTTTCTTCTTTTTTTGGTCTTTTTTCTGTTTTTGTTTTTCCTACTACTTTATATTCATTATTCTTTTCTTTTGGTTCTTTATCAGCCATTTATATCAATCCCTTCTATTAAATGTTTTTTAATCTTTCTTTTGTTTCTTCTAATAATTTAGTATATTTTTCTAACTTTTCTTTTTCTTCTTCGATTTTTTCTTTTGGTGCTTTTGCTATAAATCCTTGATTAGATAATATTTTATTACTTCTTTGTACTTCTAATTCTAATCTTTTCTTTTCATTTTCTAATCTAGCTTTTTCTTCTTCTATATCTACTAATTCAGAAAATGGCATATATATTTTATAATCTTCATTTACTACTGAAATTGCATTTTTTTCTATACCTTCTAAATTATCTTGTATAATTAATTCATTTCCAAAACCTAGTTTTTTAATGAATTCTTCACTTTCTTTTAAGTTTGGTTTTATATTATCGTTTTTTGTATTTAATACTACTATTAATTTTACTTTTTTAGAAGGATGAATATTCATATTTGTTCTTATATTTCTTATTTGAACTATTATATCTTTTACTCCTTCTATGAAATTTAATTCTTCTTCATAGTCTTTGCCTGATTCTTTTGGCCAATCTGATACCATTAAATCTTTTCCATCATAATCTACTAAATGAGAATAAATTTCAGTTGTTACAAAAGGCATGAATGGATGTAATAATTTTAAACTATTTCTAAATACATAATCTAATACATATGAAACTGTTAATTTATCTTCAGTATTTAGTCTAGTTTTTGCAATTTCAATATACCAATCACAGAATTCATCCCATATAAATGAATATATTTTATCTAAAGCTATTCCTAAATCATAATTATTAATATTTTCTGTTACTTCTTTAATTAAATTGTCTAGCTTTCTAATTATCCATTTATCTTCTACTTTTAAACTTGTTGGATTTTTGCTAAATTCTATAATTTCTTTATCTGATGAAGCATTCATTGTTATAAATTTTGCTGCATTCCAAATTTTATTTGCAAAATTTGATGCTTGTTCTAGTTTTTCTGGCATATATTTTACATCATTTCCCATTGTAGTACCAGAAAGTACCGAAAATCTTAGACTATCTGCTCCATATTTTTCAATTATTTCTAATGGGTCAATTCCATTTCCTAGGCTTTTTGACATTTTTCTACCTTGGCTATCTCTAACTATACCATGCATAACTATATCACTAAATGGCTTTTGGTCTGTTGCATATAAACCTGAAAATACCATTCTTACTACCCAGAAGAATATAATATCATAAGCTGTAACTAAGCAATTTGTTGGATAAAAAGTTTTATAGTCTTCTGCTTCTGTATTTGGCCATCCCATTGTTGAAAAAGGCCATAATGCTGAACTAAACCATGTATCTAATGTATCTTCATCTTGATAAATATTTGTACTTCCACATTTTTCACATTTTCCTGGATTTTCTTTTGCAACTGTAATGTGATCGCACTCTTTACAATAATATGCTGGTATTCTATGTCCCCACCATAATTGTCTTGAAATACACCAATCTTGAATGTTTTCTAACCAATGGAAGTATGTTCTTTCATATTTTTTAGGAACAAATTTTATATCACCATTTTTTACAGCTTCTATTGCTGGCTGTGCTAATTTTTTCATTGCAACAAACCATTGCTCAGATATTCTAGGTTCTATTGTATTATGACATCTATAACATTTGCCTACATTATGAGTATAATCTTCTATTTCTCCAAGTACCCCTAATTCTTTTAATTTTTCAACAATTATTGGTCTTGCCTCAATTGCTTTCATTCCTTCTAGTTCTGGTACTAAATTTCCCATAACATTTGATTCATCAAATACTTCAACAATTTCTAAGTTGTGTCTTAAACCTGCTTCATAATCATTTGGGTCATGAGCTGGTGTTATTTTAACACATCCTGTTCCAAATTCTTTGTCTACAAATGAATCTGCTATTATTGGTATTTCTTTATTAATTATTGGAAGTATACATGTTTTTCCTACTATATTTTTATATCTTTCATCTTCTGGATTTACTGCTACTGCTGTATCTCCTAACATTGTTTCTGGTCTTGTTGTTGCTACTTCAACATATGCGTCTTCACCTTTTATTTTATATTTTATATGCCATAAATGTGATTTTTCTTCTTCATATTCTACTTCTGCATCTGAAATTGATGTCTGGCAATAAGGACACCAATTTATCATTTTTTTACCTCTATAAATTAGATCATCTTTATATAAATTATAAAATTCTTCTAATACAGCTTTTGACAATCCTTCATCAAGTGTAAATCTTTTTCTTTCCCAATCACAAGAACATCCTAATTTTTTTTGCTGATTTTCTATTTGTCCACCATAATTCTTAGTCCAAGCCCATGCTTCATCTAAAAATTTTTCTCTTCCTAATTCTTGTTTTGTGTGTCCTTCTTTTTTTATTTTTTCTACTACTTTTGCCTCTGTTGCAATTGATGAATGGTCTGTTCCTGGAAGCCATAAAGTATTATATCCTTGCATTCTTTTTGTTCTTATAATTATATCTTGTATTGTACCATCTAAAGCATGTCCCATATGCAATTTTCCAGTTACATTAGGTGGTGGCATTACTATTGAAAATGCCTCTTTTTCTTTATTCATACTAGGTTTAAAATAACCATTTTCTTCCCAATTTTTATATATTCTATCCTCAAAATTTTTAGGATTGTATTTTTCTTTTATCTCTTTCATAATCTATCTCCTAATCAAAAAATATAATATTATTGCACAAACAATAGAGACGAGAAAACCAACTCCTTTTAGGAGTCTAATTTGCTTATTTTCGTCTGAATTACTAAAATATTTTTCTACTATACTTCTTGCATCATAAATCATTTTTACACCTACTGCAATAATAATTAATAATATAATTTCAATCATTTTGTATTCCTTTTTTATTCCTTAATTAAAAAATTCTACTGAAAATTTAGCTTCAAATTCTTGACCTGGAGCTAGAACTATCATATCTGGCTTTTGTACAAATACATTTGAACTGTGTATTCTGTCTGCTGTTGATTGCCATGGTTCTAAGCATATAAATGGTGCTCCTGGTTTTGACCAAATTCCTAGATATGGCCATCCTTCGAAGTCCATTTTTAGGACTGTTTTTCTTGTTCTACTATTTTTTAGGCTTATTTTTTTGTTTTGGATTCCTTTTATAATTAAGGCATCATTATCAAAAGTATGGTCATCTAATAATATAATTCTATTATTGACCAATTTATTTTTTGCATACTCTGTTCCTACTAAACCATCTACTAAATATAAAAAGTGTGCCCTATCCTCTTCTTCTGCAAACTCTAGATAATAATTGCCTCTTTTTAAATCATCTGGATCTATTTTAAAAGCAGGATGTCCTCCTATTCCAAATGGCATATTTGTAACACCTGTATTTATTACTTTATATATAAATATTAATTTATTTTCTTCTTGCCTATATGTATTATATAGTTCAAAATCGAAAGGATACCTTGCTCCAGTATATTTATTACTTTTAAGCACATATGAATGGAAGTTGTCTAACTTAGTAACTGGGTCAAATTCCATATCTCTTGCAAATCCATGTTGTGGAATTTCAAATGTTCTTCCATTTATTATAGTTTGGTTTCTCTTTAGTTTTCCTACAATTGGGAACAAAACAGGTGCATGTCTTTTCCAATATACCTTTCCTTTATCATCCCTACAATTTTCTCCTTGGTGAATTTTCTCTATCCCATCTAGCTTAAAACTAAGTAGTTCTCCGCCAAAGCTGGTTGTAGTCATAAGAGCTTCCATAATCACCATTCTCCTTTTTTATGCTATATATATAATATTATTTTATAGCCTAAAAGTCAATATTTATAAAGAAAAAAGCTATGTAAATACATAGCTTTAGTCATTATTTACTATTTTTTTATTGACAATACTTTAAATTTTGCAACACCTGCTGGAATTTTTGCTTCAACTATTTGACCTTTTTTAGCTCCTAGTAAAGCTGATCCAATTGGTGATTCATTAGAAATTCTATTTTTTTCTAAATCTACTTCTGTTGAACCAACTATTGTATATGTCATATTTTCATTAAAATCCATATCTAATACTTCAACAGTATTTCCTACCTGAACTGTCTTTGTGTCTATTTCTGAGGCATCTATTATTTTTGCATGTCTCAATTTATTTTCTAATTCTGCTATCTTATTTTCATTCATTTCTTGTGCTGACTTTGCCTCATCATATTCAGAGTTTTCAGATAAGTCACCATATCCTAGGGCTACTTTTATTCTTCCAGCAATTTCTGTTCTCTCTGTTGTCTTTAGATATTCTAATTCTTTTTCTAATTTATCATATCCCTCTTGTGTAAGTAGCACTGCTTCGCTGTCCATTAGACATTCCTCCTTTTGTACAAAAATTATCTTTAATATATTAATACCATCTTTGAGTTTTGTCAAGGGGGATTTTGAAAATATTTTTTAAAATCCTTTATGCGGTTTTTTTAGTATTTTTCCGACTTTGTGCGTAATTTTTGAAAAAGGACCGTCCCTAATTGAGAAAATTCTGTTTTGCCTATTTCACTTCGTTTTCCTAATAGTTTTAATATATGTATTTTATTCTTTATTATGCTTTCTCTTATATTGGCGTAATTTGAATCATTTTTGTTTGTTTGCTTTATTATTTCGCCTTCTATAAGTTTTTGTTTATCCATATTTTGCATATCACTGAAAATTCTCATAACTTTTTTTGTGTCTAACAATACTTTTTCTATACATATTCCTTCAAAGTCTTTGCCTAATTCTATATTGGGTGCTGAATTTACTATTATTGATTTTCTGTTTATATTATATTTTTTTAAATCTTTAAAATCTATATTTATTATGATTAATGCTCTACTTAATCCTTTTCTTTTATTACTTGATGTTGTAATATATATTTCTTTTCTTTCTAATCTTCTTTCTAATTCTTGAAATGGTTTTAAATGTTCTGTGACTATATTTACAGTTTTTACTTTTTGGCACAATTCTTCTATTATGCTTATATTTTCTTTTGAAAATTCATTTACACATATGTATATATCTTGCATTTTTACGTCTCTTCCAAGAAGTTTAAAGCAATATGTTATTATTTCTGGCAACATATATTTTACATTATATTTACCAGTTAATTCTGGATAACCACAGTCTATATCTTTTTCTTGTATTATATAGTCTACGTTATCTTGTTTTAGCTTTTCTCTTACAATACTTAATATTTTTTCACTATTTGAGGGTAAATAATAATAGTTATCTACGACTCTTATTTTTTTTAACAAGTTTCTATATACATAATTAAATTTGTTTAACTTGTCCATTTTTACATATCCAATATTCATAATAAAATCACCCTTATTATTATATTCGGGTGATTTTAAAAATATTACTATTCTTCACTTGTTTGTATATTTAATTTTTCATTAATTATGCTCCATACTGTATTTGATTCTCTATCTTTTGACCAGAATCCTGCTCCTGCTAAGTTGTAATTATTTATTAAATCTAATTTTGCTTTTATAGATTCTTCGTCTTCTATCCACATTTTGTATGTTGCTCCATCTTTTTCATATTCAATATAATATTGTTTTGTTTTTTCATCCCATGTTTTTTCTACACCTTCTGGAACTGTAACACTTCTCATATTTACAACTGAACTTGTTAATGTTCCATCTTGTTCTTTCCAAAGTCTTGTATAAAATGGAATTCCTAATATTAATTTGTCACTTGAAACACCTTCTTGACCAAGGAATTTTTTGATATTTAATTCTACCCAATTTGCTCCTGCTACTGTTCCAGCTTCTGTTGATGATACTCCATTTTGGTCATATCCCATAAATATTATATAGTCTGCTACTTTTCCTATTGTGTTTCTATCATAACATAATGACCATGTTTCTGAACCGTCTGGAGCTGTTACATCAACTGATAATGTTAGACCTGCTTCATGTAATCTAGGTGCAAGTTCTATTAAAAATCTTGAATAATTGTCTTTATCTTCTTGGTACATATTTTCAAAGTCTACATTTATACCATCTACTCCTGCATTTACTAATTCTTTTACAATATTTTCTATTAAATATGCTCTTGTTTCAAATTTTTCTAATATTTTTGATACTGCGTCTAAATCGCCTAATTCACTATTTGATATTATTGGCCATACTTTATATCCATTTGCGTGCGCCCAACTTACATATGCTTGTCCATCTACTCCTATATTTGAATCTATGTCACCACTTGCTGTAATTTCATAAAATGATGGAGATACAACATTTACTCCTTCTATTTTTCCGTCTCTCGTTGGTGCTGTTACATATTGAGAATAGTAGTCCCATATTAAACTTACTTTTCCATCTAGTCTTGTATTTGTATCTAGTTCTTCTCTAACAGTTTGCTCATTACTTATATCTTTTTGCTTTACATATCCTAATTCGCCATTTGCTGTTCTTACTTTTATCCAATCATCTTCTGTAACTTTATTATTATCTTTATCTAATACTATTGTTAAAGTATCTCCTCTTTCTACTTTATCCATCGTTTTTGAGAATATAGTTGGCAAATATTTTACACTCATATTTTTTGAACTTGTAGCTTGGACAAATTTTCTATTTAATGAGTCTATTGTAACTATATTGCTGTCAGAATAATAGTTTATTTCTATATTATATATATTTGTTAAATCTGTCATTGGCAAATATATTTTTCCATCTCTTTGCATTAAAGAATGTGCTATATTTACATCTGAACCACTTACATATATTGTTGTGTTATTATATGGCAATACTACTGTTTTTGTATTTGATGTAGTTATTACTCTACTATTTTCTTCTTCTACTAATAAATATTCATCAAAGAAATTTTTTATATCGTCTGTTGATAAATAAATTGTGTTATCTTCTATTATTACATCTGATTTTAAATTTCTTGTTATATTATTGTTGTTTATTATTAAATTGGTTTTATCTGCAAATTCGTCTCTTGCATAGTTAGGAGCTATTTTTATTATAAATAGCAATAAAAGCAATATTACTACGACTATTACTATTCGAAGTATAAGTCTTGGTACGTTAATTTTTTCTTGCTTCATTCTTGGGCTAGTATTTTTTTTCATTGTTTTGTCCTCCAGTTTTCTCTTTGTTATTATAGTAAATATAATATCATAAAAGATTTTTTTAGGGAATAGTTTTTTGAAAAAAATGAAGCTGTTTTTGGGAGGTGTCCCCAAAAGCAGCTCTCGTTTCTTTAATTTTTCAATGCCGTAATTGGCAAAACATATATGCCATCAGGTCTTTTTACAATAGCATTGTATAGTCCACAAATTATACACATAAATTTTGGTTTTACATCTACTGAATTATAAAACTTTTTTAAATTTTCTGCTGCTTCTTCTTCTTGATTAGCTCCCAATTTTATTTCTATTGCTCCATATTCTCCATCGGCAAATTCTATAATACTATCTACTTCTAATCCAGTGGTGTTCTCTCTATAATGATACAATTTTGCTTCTATACTTTCTGCATATATTCTCAAATCTCTTTCACATAAAGCCTCAAAATATAGACCAAATGTACTTAAATCATTCATTAATTTATCTGGTGTTATGTTTAATATTGCACATGCTAATGATGTATCTGTAAAATGTCTTTTCGAAAATTTACCAACATTAGTTTTTGAACGTATTTTATACATATATGATTTTTGATTTTCTATAATATGTAATTTATTTAATACATCTAAATAGTCTGAAACCGTATTTCTACTTACTTCTAAGTCTTCATTAGTTGCATTTTCGCTTATATCTTTAACTAGAATACTATTAGATGATATTGTACTTTCGTTTCTAGCTAAAGATCTTAATAACATTTCCATTTTATTTTTATCTCTTCTTACACCATCAATCTGATTAATATCTTTATCCAATAAAGCTTCTATATAACTTTGCGTAACTTTTCTTGCTAATTGTGCACTAGAATTTATTGTTTCGGGCCATCCTCCTCTTACTATTAATTCTGCAAGCCTTTTTAATTCTGTTTTTTCTACAATTTTATTTTGAACTTTACCTTCAAATAAATCTTTTAATGATACTTCTCCACTTGAATCCCCAGATTCATACAATGACATTGTATACATTTTCATTTTGCATATTCTACCTGCTCCTGAATGATGTATTTTGTCACTAACAGGAGTTGCAGAACCTGTTAGTATATATTTTCCTTTTTCGGCATCTTGATCACATTTAAATCGTACAGCATCCCAAATTGCTGGTACCTCTTGCCATTCATCAATCAATTGAGGTGTTTCTTTATTCATTACCAAATTTACATCCATTTCTGCTAAGTGTTTTTCTCTGAAATTATCAGCTGTATTATTTAAATATGTTACACTATTGGCATGATTTAATGCAGTCCATGTTTTACCACACCATTTTGGACCTTCTATACTAATTGCACCAAATATTTTTAAATTTTCCTCTATAATTGGATCTATCAATCTTTTTTTATATCCACTCTTTGTTAATTTCATAATATTTTCCTTTCTATATTTAATATATCATATTATTTTATTATTTTCAATATTATTGTGCAACTTTTAGTAATTTTGCTGTGCAACTTTTAGCATTTTTACTGTGCAAATTTTAGTTTTTTTCTATCTATTTTTATTTTCTTAATTTTCACACTTTTTTATTATTTACATAT
>CALXZS010000045.1 GCA_944393305.1 uncultured Clostridia bacterium
ACTTGACCTAGTCCTTTTTTTGAAGAATAACATTCTTTTATGAAGTTCATTAGAGTATCATTTCCCATAGCCCATAAAAATTCTTCAAAATCCATAGGATTCATTTTTATAATTTCTTCTTAAAATATCTTTAACATTTTTTTTGATAGATATTAAAGAACCAGTTTCAATGTAATCATATCTACCATCAGCAACTAAATGTTTTATTGCTCCGCGTGATCTAGGGCAAAATTGTATTTCATCAAAAATAAATAATGATTCTCTTTCGTATAATTTTATGCCATAATATTCAGATAAATATGTAAATAGATAATTTAAGTTATCTAAATAATTATCAAATAATTCTATTACTTCTTTTGAAACTTTTGAAAAATCTATTAATATGTAAGACTTATAGTTCTCTTTAGCGAATTGTTCTACAATATAGCTTTTCCCAACACGTCTAGCACCTTCTATTAATAAAGCTGTTTTTCCATTGCTTTCTTCTTTCCATTTTAAAATGGTATTATAAATTTTTCTCTTCATAGAATTGTTAAACTCCTTCCTGAAATTAATTTTAGCATAAATATTTATATAAATCAACACAAAGATACACAAAATCAAAAATAATAAACAAATTAAAATGCACGAAATCAAGAATAATAATTAGCTTAATATGCACGAAATCAAAAATAACGCTATTGCTTACAGCAGATTAAAAATAATTAAACTGTATATTGTGACAAAAAAATTATTACAAAAACTTATAAAAAAAATTCAATATCATATTGATAATAAAAAACTGTTATGCTAAAATAATGAAGTACTAATAAACGAACTAAAGAAAGGGGTAACAATGGAAGAACAAATCGACTTAAAGAGCATTTTCAAAATGTTCTGGGACAGAAAACTAGGAATAATAGCAATTATATTAATATTTGCAGTAATTGGATACGTATATACAACATTTTTTGTAAACCCTGTATATACAGCGACAGCAACAGCAATATTAACAAGTAATGCAGAATCAGAAGAGGGTTCAAATGGGGGAGTTACACCAACAGAAGTAACATTAAATAATTCTTTACTTTCAACATACAGAGAAATAGCAAAAAGTGAAACTGTTGTAAATAAAGTAATAAGTAATTTAGGACTCAATATGTCAGCAGATAGTTTAAAAAATCAAATAAGTGTTACATCTGCTACAAATACACAAGTAATTCAAATATCAGTTGAAAACGCAGATGCTAGTTTAGCAGCTAAAATAGCAAATGAAATAAGAGAAGTGTTTACACAGAGGGTTGCAGAAATATATGATATGGAAAACATAAAACCATTAGATGATGCAAAAGTTCCTACAACTCCAAGTAATATAAATCATAAAAAGGACATTATGATGTTTGTTGCAATAGGAATAGTTGTAGCAATAGCATATGTCATAATAGCAAATCTTTTAGATAACACAGTAAAAACAGCAAAAGACATAGAAGATATTACTGGATTGCCAGTACTTGCAGAAATACCACTTTGTGATTTTACAAACGGAAGAGGAAGGAGAAAATAAATGAAAAAAGAATTAATAACACACTTAGACCCAAAATCTCCAGTAGCGGAAGTATTTAGAGCATTAAGAACTAATTTACAATTTATGAATAGATTTGGAAAAACACAAACAATATTACTTACAAGTACAGTGCAAGCAGAAGGAAAAAGTTGGGTTTCAGCGAATTTAGCAACTGCTTTTGCACAAACAGGAAGAAAAGTAGTAATAGTAGATGCAGATATGAGAAAGCCTAGACAACATAAAATATTCTCAGTAAAAATGTGCCCAGGACTTTCAAATTATCTTTCAGAAATAAATGAATTAGGAAGAAGAGAAAAATTTGAATATACAGACTGTATTCAAAAAACAGAAGTAGAAAATTTATACCTACTTCCATCTGGCAATATTCCACCAAACCCATCAGAATTACTTCTTACAGAAAAAATAGAAGAATTAATGAAAGAATTATCTAATGATTTCGAAGTTGTGATTTTTGATGGAGCACCTTGCCTTTTGGTTACAGACTCAACGATTATTTCTAGATTAGTTGATTCAACAGTCTTAGTAGTAAGCCAAAAATATACAAAAACAGATGATTTAAAAGAAGCTAAGAAAAGAATAAAAAGTGTTGGTGGAAAATTGGTTGGAGTAGTATTAAATAGAGTAGAAGTTTCAAACAAAAAATATGCAGATAAATATTATTATGCTAATACTTCTATGCCAAGTGTTGAAGTGAAAAAAACTAGACAAACAAGAGAAAGACATGAAGAAATAGAAGCAATAAGACCAAGAAGAGAAGTACAAAAAGAAACGAAAAAAGAAGAAAAAATCATACAAGATTATATAAATGATAAAGTAGAAGATACAGAAAGAAAAATAATAGAAGAAATAGAAAGAGAAAAGGGCAAACGATTTGCAACTGTAAAAGAAGTACCATCAGATAAAGCAAAAGAAATATTAGAGAGTATAAATAATTATAAGTAGGTGATTAAATGATAGACGTTCATACTCATATATTACCTAATATAGATGATGGATCAAGAAGTATAAATGATACATTCAAAATGTTACATGAAGCATGTGATGCTGGATTTACAGATATATGCACAACATCTCATTATATAGAAGGACAATATGAAATAAATAAATTTGATAGAAAATGTATCATAGAAGCACTGCAAAATAAAATAGATAAAGAAGAAATCAATTTAAAATTACATAATGGTGCTGAAATCTATATATCAAATGAAATGCCAAATTTAGTGCAAGATGGTATAATTCCAACATTAGCAGATAGTAAATATGTTTTATTTGAATTTCCATTAAGAGCAAAAGTTGTATATGGAGAAGATATAATAGACAGACTCATAGGAATGGGATATATTCCTATAATTGCACATCCAGAAAGATATGGAGTAGTACAAGAAGACCCAAATATTGCAATTTCTTGGATAGAACAAGGAGCACTTTTGCAATCAAATTATGCCAGTATATTAGGCAGATATGGAAATACTGCAAGAGAAACTTTTTTAAAACTAATTGATGTAAATGCAATTCATTTTTTGGGAAGTGACACACACAGTCCAAATACGATTTATGCAAAAATGGATGATATCTTAAAAGAACTAAAAAAGAAAATAGGCTATGATAATTTAAAAAAACTTAGTGAAAATAACCCAATGAAAATTCTTGAAAATATAGACATAGAACCAGTAATTCCAAAAAAAATAAAAAATAGAAAATTTTTCAATTAGGGACGGTCCTTTTTCAAAAAAAGGTCGTCCCTAATTGTTTTATGATGCGACAAAATGTTTTTAGGGACACCTCCCAAAAACAATTTTTTTTCAAAAAAGGACCGTCCCTAATTGAAAAAGTAAGAAAATCTTAATTTTTTAAATAAATCTCTTTAAGTTTTTAAGCAGATATGATAGAATAGCCATGAAAAGTGTAGAAATAAATTTACATAAAAGAAAAATAGCAAAGGAGAGTAATAGTTTTGGCAGAGGTTAAATATAAAAATATATTATTAAAACTAAGTGGAGAAGCACTAGCAGGAGATGAAAAAGTAGGAATAGACAGAAAAACAATGGATGGAATTTGTGACGCTATACAAAAAGTTCATGAACTTGGAGTAAAAATATCTATAGTAGTACGCGGAGGAAACTTCTGGAGAGGTAAATATGGAGAAGAAATGGTAAAACCAACAGCAGACTATATGGGAATGCTTGCAACAGTAATGAATGGTTTAGCACTTCAAGATGCCATTGAAAAAAGAGGTATGCAAGCAAGACTTCAAACTGCAATAGAAATGAGACAAATAGCAGAACCATTTATTCAGCGTAGAGCAGAAAGACATTTGAATAAAGATAGAATCGTTATATTTGCTTGTGGAACAGGTCATCCATATTTTTCAACAGATACAGCAGCAGCATTAAGAGCAGCTGAAATGAATGTTGATGCAATACTTGTAGCAAAAACAATAGATGGTGTATATACAGCAGACCCAAAATTAGATCCAACAGCAAAAAAATTAGATTTTATAACATACCAAGAAATATTAGAAAAAGATTTAAAAGTAATGGATTCAACATCAATATCTTTATGCAAAGATAATAGTATACCACTTGTTGTATTTGCAATGAGTGACCCAGAAAACATTGTAAAAGCCGTAAAAGGTGAAAATATAGGAACATATGTAAATAATTAAATTTAGGAGGATTTTATGAGTATAGAAAATATGAGTGAAAGAATGGAAAAAGTAATAGATAATTTAGAAACAAATTATTCAGAAGTAAGAGCTGGAAGAGCAAATCCAGCTATATTAAATAAAGTTTCAGTAGAATATTATGGAGCACCAACTCCAATCAATCAAGTTGCAAGTATATCAGTACCAGAAGCAAGACTTATTGTAATACAACCATGGGATAGAAGCATTTTATCTCAAATAGAAAAAGCAATAGAAAAAGCAGATATTGGAATTCATCCAGTAAGCGATGGTCAAGTAATTAGACTTTCTTTCCCAGAGCTTACAGAAGAAAGAAGAAAAGAATTAGCTAAAGATATAAAGAAAATGGCAGAAGAAGCAAAAGTAGCAATTAGAAATGTAAGAAGAGATGAAATGGATGAAGCAAAAGAATTATTAAAAAATAAAGAAATTTCAGAAGATGAAGAAAAGTCATTAGAAGATAAAATTCAAAAAGCAACAGATAAATATGTTGCTAAAATAGATGAAATTTCAGAGAAAAAAGAAAAAGATATTATGTCAGTTTAATGGGGAGTAAGGTTTAAGAATAATTATTTTATTTTTTCAAACCATTTGTGTCTTTAGAAAAGAATTTTATAAAATATGAGTGAAAAAATAATGCCAAAACATATTGCCATTATAATGGATGGAAATAGAAGATGGGCAAAACAAAGAGGACTTGATGGAAGCTTAGGTCACAAAAAAGGAGCAGAAGTTTTAGAAGAAGTAGCTAAATACTGTAATAAAATAGGATTAGAAGCATTAACGGTATATGCATTTTCAACAGAAAATTGGAAAAGGACAAAAGAAGAAGTAGGAGCGATTTTGCTTTTACTTCAAATGTATTTAGATAAATTTTTAAAAACTGCTGATTTAGAAAATATAAAATTGAGAGTAATAGGCGATAGAGAGCATAATATGCCAGAGGAAATAAAGACAAAAATGATAAAAATGGAAGAAAGAACAAAAAATAACACTGGTTTAAAATTCAACATTGCTTTCAATTACGGTGGTAGAGATGAAATTGTAAAAGCAACTAGGAAAATTGCTGAAAAAGTAAAAAATGGTGAAATAGAAATAGAAGATATAGATGAAAATATGATTTCAGATAATTTATATACAAAAGGTTTACCAGACCCAGATTTATTAATAAGAACAAGTGGGGAGCTAAGAACAAGTAATTTCTTACCTTGGCAAATAACCTATTCTGAATTCTTATTTTTAGATAAATATTGGCCAGATTTTACAACAAAAGATATAGATGAGGCAATAGAAGTTTACAGCCAAAGACAAAGAAGAGTTGGAAAATAAGTTAAATGTATAGGAAGGAAATTTACATGGAAAAAGAAAAAAGAGCAAAGACCATAAAAAGAACAATAACAGGAGTAATTGGTTTACCTATACTTGCAGCAGTTCTTATTTTTGCAAATACCATTATAATGGATATATTTACAGCTATTATTGCTTGCATAAGTATGTATGAATATTTTCATTGTTTTAAATCATCTAATAAAGGTAATCCTACACAAGCCTTAGGGTATTTCTTCTGCATACTAATAGTATTTACACATTTCGTAGATATAAAATTATTGTATTCAATCATGGTATCAATAATTCCAGTATCTTTACTAATTTTGTTTGCAGAATTAGTATTATCTAAAGGAAAGAAAACAATAAAAGATATAGCAATAACTATGCTAGGAATTTGTTATATTCCTCTAATGATTATATATCTATCAATGATTAGAAATATGGATTTAGGACATAATTTAGATGGAAGAATACTAATATGGTTTGTATTAATTGCTTCATGGGGAAGTGATGTATTTGCCTACTTTATAGGAAGGCATTTAGGAAAACATAAACTTACAAGCATTAGTCCAAATAAAACAGTAGAAGGTGCAGTAGCTGGAATTGTTGGAGCAACAATTCTTGGTATAATTTATGCAGTTTTGAGTAATACTCTATGGGGAACAGGAATAAATTATTTACTAATAGGAATAATAGTAGCAATATTAAGTGTAATAGGTCAAATTGGTGACTTAGCAGCATCATCAATAAAAAGATATTGTGAAATTAAAGACTTTAGTGAGTTAATTCCTGGACACGGTGGAATGTTAGATAGAATAGATAGTATAATTTTTGTACTTCCATTTGCATTCTTATTTTTGAATTTACTTTAGGAGGGTAAATTGGATTTTATAATAACTGCATTAAAAATAATATTTTTGTTAGGATTTTTAATTATAATTCACGAAGGAGGGCATTTTTTAGTTGCTAAATTATGCAAAGTTAGGGTTAATGAATTTTCAATAGGTTTTGGACCAAAACTATGGTCAAAACAAGGAAAAGAAACCAAATATGAATTACGCCTTATTCCTTTCGGTGGATTTGTTAATATGGAAGGAGAAGAAGAGCATTCTGAAAAAGAAGGCTCTTTTAGTAAAGCTAGTATTCCAAAAAGGTTTGCAATAATTGTGGCAGGAGCATTAGTTAATATTTTATTTGGTATTCTTGCTTATATAATTTTGTTAATGGTTAGATATTATACAGTAGTAGAACCTAATATAATAGAATCAATTTCATACGCATTTTCAAGTACGGGAACACTTATTTATGCAATGTTTGATAGTATTGTTCAATTATTTAGCGGAAAAGTTTCATTAAATGATATGGTAGGACCAGTGGGAATTTCACAAATGATTTCACAGACATCAGGATTGTCACAATTTATATATTTACTAGCACTAATTTCAGTATCACTAGGCATAACCAACCTATTACCATTTGTACCTCTTGACGGAGGAAAAGCACTAATTCTAATAATAGAAGCGATAAGAAGAAAACCATTAAAACAAGAAACTGAATTAAAAATTCAGTCAATAGGATTTTTTATACTAATAGTATTTTCAGTATTGGTAGCATATAATGATATACTAAGATTATAATTTAAGTTATCGTTTACAGTGTATAAATAATTTTGAAATTGAATATTATGGATTTTGCAGTTTCGCGTGAGCGTTCAAACGAGCTTAAATGGATTTTAAGCGAAGTGCGTTTGGAGCTGTAAAATTCGAAGAATTTTAGCAGCGACCGCAAGAAACAAAAAATTCATAATATTCAATTTCAAAAATTAGCATAACTGTAAATCATAATGATAAACGGGGGCAAAAAATGAATCAGGTAAATACAGAAGTTAAAAAAATAAAAAACATTTTTAGTGATTATAGTTCAGAAAGTTTTTCTTTCGCAGACGCAGAAATAGAAAATGTCAATTTATACAGAAAAACAAATAAACTAGAATTAACACTTAAAACAGAAGGATTTGTTAATGTTTCAGAGTTTAATAAATTTGAAAAATATGCCATAAAAAGATTTAATCTTTCTGGAGTAGAGTTTAAAGTAGAGAATACAGAAGCAGAAAAACCACCCATAAAAGAAGAATGGTCAAATATACTTTCATATTTTTCATCAAAAAATCCTATGGCAAAAGCATTTTTAAGAAATAGTGAATTAGATTTTGAAAATGATATAAATATACATATAAAGGTAAAGGGCAAAGAAATACTAGAAAAACAAGGTATGAACACTAAAATTTCTAATTTTGTAAAAAATCTTTATGGTGTAGGATATAAAGTAAATTTCATAGAAGATGATATAGAAGAATATGAGAAAAAATTAAAAGAAAAAAATGAGAATTTGATTAAAGACTATATAGCTGAAACCAAAAATATACAAATGGCTAATGCTGAAAAAAGTCAATCAGAAAAGCCAAAAGAAAAGAAAGAAGCAAGCAAAGAAAAATCATTTAATAAAGAAAATAAAAATTCAAACACAAATACAAATTCAAATGTTCCTATTTCAAATGCTCCAGTTCAAAAACAAGAAGAGGATGATGAAAGTTCACCATTAATATATGGAAGAAATGGAAATATCAAAGAACCACTCATGAAAGTAGAAGATATATCTGTTGATACATCAGATGTGCAAATAGTAGGAGAAATAGTAAATGTACCAGATCCAACAGAATTAAAAAAATCTGGAAAATTCTTATTTTCATTTGATGTATATGATGGAACAAGTACAATTACTTGTAAAATATTTGTATTACCAGAAAAGAAGAAAAGAGTTTCAAGTAAATTAAAAGTTGGAAATGGGGTAAAAGTAGGAGGAAGAGCAGCTTTTGATAATTTTGCTAAAGAAATCACAATTTTAGCAAATACAGTAATAGAAGGAGAACCACTAAAAAAAGTTTCGAGAACAGATAAAGCAGAAGTAAAAAGAGTAGAACTTCATATGCATACACAAATGAGTCAAATGGACGCAGTAACATCAGTAAAAGACTTAATAAAAAGAGCAATGAAATGGGGTATGAAATCAATTGCAATAACAGACCATGGTGTTGTTCAATCATTCCCAGACGCGCATAAAATGTTAGGATTTGATAATAAAGACATGAAGGTTATATATGGAGTAGAAGGCTATTTAGTACCAGACAAAGACCCTATTGTAACTAGAGGAAAAGGACAAACTTTAGAAAATACTACATATTGCGTATTTGACTTAGAAACAACAGGAATATCTTTTAGAACTGAAAAAATTACTGAAATTGGTATTATGAAAGTAAGAAATGGAGAAGTAATAGATACATTTGAAACATTTGTAAATCCAGAAAAGCCAATACCAATGAAAGTTCAAGAAATAACACATATAACTGATGAAATGGTAAAAGATGCTCCAACTATTGAAGAAATCATGCCAAAAGTATTAGAGTTTTTTGGAGATTCAGTTTTAGTTGCACATAATGCAGATTTTGACACAAGTTTTATAAAATATAACTGTGATAAAATGGGGCTTAAATTTGATAATACATATCTAGATACTTTGCGTCTAGCCAAAGATTTATTCCCGGATTTTAAGAAATATAAG
>CALXZS010000046.1 GCA_944393305.1 uncultured Clostridia bacterium
TTTTTTATAAAGTTTTATAATTATTTCTATCTGCTCTATCATCAAATTGTCTATCATATTCTTTATTTGTATAAAACCAGTCTGTTTTTTTATCTTTTGGCTTTCTTCCTTTATCCACAGCTAAATCTAATAAAACTGCAAATGCAAGTACAATTGCTAAAAATGATGTAAATGCTGACATATAATCTACTGAAACATCTCCTCCACTGAATACTGGCATAATTGCTTTAAATAAATCTGTTCCGAAATATGCTAAGTATGATAAGAAATATATTATTCCTCCTATTAATTTTCTTTTAAAGACTAATATTATACATACAACTGTGACAAACAATAATATTATTTCCACAGTTAAATTTATTGGCTGTACAAAGAATTCTGCATAATTTGCTGCTTGATATGCTACTACTACTCTAAATCCCCAGTACATTATCATAAACATTGCTACCATCCAATTTGCAAAAGTTCTCATAATAAATTTTCCTTTCTAGGACACTAATTTTATTTTCAATAATTTGCCTCAAATAGATAAACCTTTTGGCAGTTTTAAGACCAAAAGGTTTTTGTTTTTAATCTACGAAATTAAATTCATCTTTGAATTTATCTTTGAATATCTCAAATACTGCATTTAAAATATTTTCATCCTCAACACTTATATATGTTTCTTCATCATCTGGATTTTGGGCTGCTTTTTCAATTTGTAATATAACAACCTCTTCAGGTTCTGAATCTTCTACTTCCTCTGTTGGTAATAGAATAACATATTCTTCTCCTTGATACTCAATTAAATCTAAGTATTCGAATTTCACATCGTTTCCATCTTCATCCTTTAGTGTTACGATATTATCATATTCTTCATTATTGTTTTCGTCCATTTTTAATTCTCCTTTCAAATATTCTTATGTGTTTATTATTTACACTTTGCTATATCATATACTAAAAAATTCCTTTTAGCAATACTTTTTTTATTTTTTTCATAATTATTTTTATTTTACATAATTTGATTTAATCGTGTATTTGTAGTATAATTAAAGTATAAGCACTTTGAAAAATAAAAATTGGGAGGTTTTTTAATGCTCATTTTTTTTTTTTTTTTGATTGCTCTCGGTGGAATCAGCTTGACTTTATTGCCTTTGCTAGTTCTGCTGATGGTTCTGACCTGTGTTCAGCAGGTTGTATGCAAATCAGGAACAGCAGGATGTATGTACAAGTTAATGACATGTTTCCATACGCTGTGCCACCTTGCCTTCCGGATTTTCGGATGGCAGTGGTTGTTAAATCCACCAAGGTGGTTTGTTCATTTGGAATGGTTTTGCATTCTGGTTTCCATATTTCTAATATTTTATAAATGTGGATTTATCAAGGGGTTGTTTGGGGTATTTCTTTTCCCCATCACTTACTTGACGGTGAATATCATCATTGAGATGTTCTTCACAGATGGAATGTGGATTCCGGCAACCGTAATTGCAATTATTATGTACTTTGTGGTGTTCAAGTTAATGCCCAAAGTACGTAAACGTAATTAGCCACCTAGGGACGGACCTTTTTCGAAAAAGGACCGTCCCAAATCAAAAAAGAAAAGAGGGGATGTTCTTACAACCCCTCTATTTCTTCTATTATAGCATCTTTATCAATTCCATAATATTTCATTAAATCTTCTGCTCTGCCAGATTTTCCAAATGTGTCTTCTATTCCCATTCTTGTAACTTTTTTAGGATAATTTTCAGCTAAAACTTCACATACTGCACTACCAAGACCACCTATTATATTATGGTCTTCTACTGTAATTATTCTATCTGTTTCTTTTGCACATTTTATAATTAATTCTTTATCTATTGGTTTTATTGTATGAATATCTACTACTCTTACATTTATTCCTTTTTGTTTTAGCTCTTCTTTTGCTTTTAGGCTTTCTGCAACAGTTACACCAGTTGCAATTATACATGCGTCTGTTCCATCACCTATTTGTATTCCTTTTCCTATTTCAAATTTTGTTTTATTATCATAAATAACTGGAGTTTTATATCTTGTAAGTCTTAAATATACTGGTCCTTCATAATTTGCAATTTCTTTTACAGCCCATTTTGTTTGTATATCATCTGATGTAGACATAACTAACATATTTGGCATTCCTCTCATAAGGTTAATGTCTTCTACCATTTGATGTGTTGCTCCATCTTCTCCTACTGTAATACCAGCATGTGTAGCACATATTTTTACATTTAACTTTGGATAAGCTATACTTGCTCTTATTTGGTCATAAACTCTTCCAGTTGCAAATGCTGCAAAGCTAGATGCATAAGGTATTTTTCCACATGTTGCAAAACCTGCTGCTGTTCCAATCATATCTGCTTCTGCTATGCCTAAATTGAAAAATCTTTCTGGAAATCTTTTCTTGAAATATTCTGTTTTTGTTGAATTATATAGGTCAGCATCTAAAACAACTACTTTTTTATTTTCTTCACCAAGCTCTTCTAAAGCTTTACCAAAACTTTCTCTTGTTGCAATCATACACATTAGTTATCACCTTCCATTTCTCTATCTATTTCTTTTTCTTTAGCCATTAATTCTTCTATTGCCAATTTATATTCTTCATCATTTAATGCTTTTCCATGCCATGCAACATTATTTTCCATAAATGATATTCCTTTTCCTTTTATTGTTTTTGCTATTATTGCTGTTGGTTTCCCTTTTGTCATGTGGGCAACGCCAAAAGCATTTATTATAGAAAAGATGTCATTTCCATTTATTGTTATTGTATTAAATCCAAAACTTCTGAATTTTTGTTCTACATCTTCACTATTTATTCCTTTTACTTCATCTGTTTCACCTGTAAGTTGCAAACCATTAGAATCTACAATTACACATAAATTATCTAAATTATATTTTGATGATGTCATTGCTGCTTCCCAAATTTGTCCTTCATCAAGTTCACCATCACCTAGTATACAATAAACTCTATATCCCATTGAGTCCATTTTTGAATTAAGTGCCATGCCATTTGCAACAGACAATCCTTGTCCTAGCGACCCTGTTGTCATATCTACGCCTTTTACTTTGTTCATATCTGGATGTCCTTGAAGATTGCTATTTATATTTCTAAATGTTAATAATTCATCTTTTGAAATATATCCTTTTTCTGCTAAAGCTGCATAAAGTGCAGATGAAGCATGACCTTTAGATAAAACTAATCTATCTCTTGAGTTATCTTCTGGCATTTTTGGATTTATGTTCATTTCATTAAAGTATAATACTGCTAAAATATCTGCAATAGATAGCGAACCTCCTGGATGTCCTGATTTTCCATAATATATTTCTGTTATAATATCCATTCTTATTCTATTTGCTATTTTTTGAAGTGCTTCGACTTTAGTTATTTTCATTTTTCTTTTACCTCCCTATTATACCAATCGCAAATTTCTTTTCCTAATTCTTCTTCTTTTCCAACATAATTATGGTTTGCACCTTTTATATATGATATATCTTTGCTTTTATTTTTTATTTTTTCATTTAATATTTCCACTATTTCTTGTGGCTCTTGGAGTATAAGTTCTTTAATGTTTCCCCATCTCATAAATAATGGTACTTTTATGTTATTTAATTGTTTAAATGCTGTTCTTCTATCTCCGAAATTTGCTACATCTATTTTTTTATTATCTTCTACATAATTTAATATTGTATTAGGCTTTATTGGTGGAGTTGATTTATCTAGTATTATTAAGTCGTCTCCTTTTCCTTTTTTTCTTAATAATTGCAAATATCCTATTACTCTTTTGTAATCTTTGCCTAAAATTTGTTTTACTAATTCTGGTACATCTACTAAAGATAACAATACTACACCTTTTATACAATCTAATATTGTATCTTCACAATTCTCAATGAATTCGTTATAACTATATACCACTTTTGTACAGCCCATGCTATGACCTTGCAATATTATGTTATTATATCCCATTCTTTGCATATATAATATTGCTGATTTTATGTCATAATATGATTCATATATATTTTCTGCTCCTGAACCATAAAAATGCATATCATCATCTGTTATTTTGTCATAGGTATTAATTATGTCATGTCCTCTATTATTAAATGCAAAATATGCCACCCCAATATCTGTGTACATTTTAGCTAACACATCATCTCTATATTTTAAACAATTACTTGTTATTCCGTGTACTGAAATTACCACAGTTTTAGCCTTTTCATTTTTTTCTGGAGTATGAAGCAATCCAATTAAGTTTAGATTATCTATGGATTTAAAATATATTTTTTCTATCCTCATATTGCTTTTCCTTTCTAAAATTTATTTTTGCCTCATTTACAAAAAAATTATATACTAATTAATATTTATTTTCAATGAATTCTTTGTAAATTTCCAAAGAAAAAAAGGGGAAGCCCCCTTTTCTCAGAATCTTCTCGCATTGACGTTGAATTGTGCTCCACAGTGTGGGCATTTTATAACTTGCCTATCGCCACGAATTTTCAACGGTCTACGATTGTGTCCTTCTCCTGCCAAAACCCGAACTTTTTTAGTAAGTTCAAATTGTGTGTTACAGGTAGAACAAGTAACTTTGATTTTTTTCACAAGATAACCTCCCATCATATATTGCTAATATAATTTATTTTTGTAATTAATGAGATGCTCTTAATGATTGCTTTTTGCACTATAATATAGTATCATTATAATGCAATTTTTATTTAAATGCAATAGTTAAAATGAATTTTTAAGTAAAAAAAATACTTGTAACCATATTAATATCAATAGTTACAAGCATTTTCGTTTATGGTGGAGATGGTGAGAGTCGAACTCACGTTCAGCTACCCGACAATATTTACTTCTCCGAGTGCAGTTTGTTTCTATTCTTTCTGAATGAACGTGCAAACAAACAATACATTTCATTCCTATCCATTTTAATTACCCATTATCTAAATGGAATAGATAACTTTGTTTCCTACTTTATATCGTCGCCTTATTCTTAGCAGTAGGCTCTAAGGTAAGACGTCACTGCAACTTAGGCAGCGTAAGCTAATTCTTGTTTTCTATTAGCATTTATATTTAATTTGCTTGATTTAAAGTGGCCAAAGCAACCATCCACTACTCGCTATAAATACTTCCTTGGTAACTGTCGAAACCATTTACATCCCCGTATAACTCATACAATATTATTATACTATAAATTTAGCAAAATATCAAGATATTTTCAATTAGGGACGGTCCTTTTTCAAAAAAATTAATTGAAAAAACAGTTATATATAACACCAATATACATTCTTCCACATTTCACTGCGCGGGTCGCCTTTGGCTCCAGCTTGCACGTTACACTTCGCTCTTTGAGCTTCGTTCACTGAAATGTTTTAGAATGTATATTGTTATTTTTATAATGAACTTTAACATTTTTTTCAAAAAAGGACCGTCCCAGATTGAAAAAAAACTACTAAAAATGAATTATTTCATTATATGTATCTATGGCATATTTATCTGTCATTCCTGCAATATAACAAATTATAGCAGAATAGAATTCTTTCTCGTTTTTTATATCAAATATTATTTTATTTTTTCTATTTTGCCTATCATCCATTATTTTTCTTGTTTTTATTGTTGCGCTTGTTTCATTATTTAATTCCATATTCTCTATATAACAATAGTCTTCAAGCCATTTTCCAAATTTATTTAGTATACCTGGATAATACTTTTTTTCTTTTATTATATTATTTGTTTTTATTCTATTGTTTTCTTGCATTATATTATTATATGTATTTTCTCCATCGTAACAATTCTTTAAAATATCATAAATTTGATTTATTACTAATTCAAAATATTTTTCTGCTGGTTTCATTCTCTCTGATAAATATATATATTTATAATTGTATTCTTTTATTTTGTTCATTAGTGCTAAACCTTCATCAGATAATTTTATTCCTTCTTCTGGAGAGGAATTTTGGCAGATGTCTCTAACTAATTTGTTTACAATACTTGAATTATTTAGGTTTTCTTTTATTCCTAATAACTCATTTAATTCTTTTATATTATTTTCATCTAGCAAACCTTCTTCTATTGCATCTTCTATATCTACGCCTAAATATGAAATTTTATCAGATATTTTAACAACACAGCCTTCCCATGTATATGGTGCATATTCATTAGGATAAGTATATTTATTTAGATCTATGGCTTCGTTTCTTGGTTTTAAACTGTTTTCATCTATTTCTCCACAATGTGAAATTATTCCATCTCGTACTGCATATGTTAGATTTAAATTTCTTTTATTTCCATCGTAGTCAACTAATAGTTCAATATTATCAACTAAATTTAGTCCATTTTTTTCATGCCAAAAAGATTCGCCTATATCTCTTTTTGAAATTTCAGATAATATTTTTTCACCTTTATGTCCAAATGGACCATGCCCTACATCATGCCCACAAGCAATTGCTCTAGTTAATTCGGTGTTTAGACCTAATATATTAGATATTGTATAACTTATTGATTCTACATAGTTTACATGACCTATTCTTGTACATATATGGTCATTTTCTGGAGAATAAAAAACTTGTGTTTTATGTTTTAATCTATTATATGCATTTGTATTTAATATTCTATTATAGTCTCTTTCAAAAGGTGATCTTATTTCATCTGTATATGTATATATTTCACCTTCTCTTTTTATTAAATTATTCCATTTATTATTATTTTCATTTGCTGAAACTTCTTTAAATTTATTTCTTACCATTTTTACCTCTTTTTCTTTTTGAAAGCAAAAAATTTGCTAATAAAGAAATTTAAAATAATTACTATAACTGTCATTATTAGTTTTGAAATCATTTCTGGCATTGGTGTTAAGAATAAAAGTGCACATCCACCCCATTCAATTACCATAGTTACAGCTCTTCCAGAGATGAATTTTACAAATTCTTTTGATTTATCTTTTTTGTTTTTTGCTTCTGAATGAAATACTAAGTCTTTATTTACAAAATATGCAAATATAACTGATAATATTATAGCAATTGCATTTGCTATGTTTTCGTTTATATTAAATATTTCTGATAAAACCCATAATGAACCTATATTTATGATTGTTGTAAGTACACCAAATACTCCATATAATATTACTTCTTTTGTTAGTATTTTTTTTATTAGTGCTTTTATTTTTTCCATTTTTCCTACCTTCATAAATTATTAATTAGTAATATCTTTTCTTTTGAAAAAATATTACTAAACCATAATATATTATTAGAATTTATTTTTGTCAAGTTTTTGATTTATAAAAAAAATCCCTTATACAGGGATTTTATTTATTATTCTTCTGAACTTGAAGTTTCTTCCTTTGCTTCAGGTTCAGGGGTATTATTGTATACTTCTAATATAGCTTTTTGGATTTTTTCTCTAGTAGCAGGATTTATAGGATGTGCTATATCCTTATGTTCTCCAGTGCTCTTAATCTTTTTGCTAGGCATAGCAATAAATAATACTCCTTCAGGATTTTTGATAACTTTTATTTCGTGTACAACGAATTCATTATCAAATGTTACAGATGCAACAGCTTTTAATCTGTTCTCTGAATTTACTTTTCTTAATCTTACGTCTGTGATTTCCATAATATGTAATCTCCTTCCAAAGTTATAATTTTTAGTATGAGTAATCTCATACTATTTTATATATTCGCTAATAATTCCCATTTTCCTTCTTATTTTTACAAAAAAATTTTCATTTTATGTTACCACATATATTGTTTTTTTCTTCTTCCTGTAATATAATAAGTAAACAGATTATATAATATATACAAAGGGAGAGTGAATTTTTTGACTAACATTCAAGAGTTAAAACGATATAAAAATATATACATGATTGGTATTGGCGGAATAAGCATGAGTGGTATTGCAGAAATACTTAAAAATGAGGGCTTTAATATATCTGGTTCAGATATTACTTCTTCTGAAGTTACTGATAAGCTTATAAAAAACGGTATTCCAGTTACTATTGGTCATAATTTACCAGCTTTAAAAAATGCTGATTTAGTTGTTTATTCTGCTGCCATTAAGCAAGATGATGTTGAACTAGTGAAAGCTAAAGAACTTGGTATTCCTATAATTGAAAGGGCTGATTTTTTAGGAGAAATTACTAAAGGATACAGAAATACAATATGTGTTTCTGGTACACATGGAAAGTCTACTACTACTTCTATGGTTTCTATGTGCTTTTTAGAGGCTCACAAAGACCCTACAATTCAAATTGGAGCAGCTTTAGATAATATTGGTGGGAATTATAAAGTTGGTAATAGTGATTATTTTATTTTGGAAGCTTGTGAATATGTTGAGAGTTTTCTTAAATTTTATCCTAAAGCTGAAATTATACTTAATATAGACAATGACCATTTAGATTATTATGGTTCTATTGATAATATTAAAAATGCTTTTATAAAATATGTTAAATTATTACCTGATGATGGAATTTTAGTATATAATGCTGATGATAAGAATTGTTCGCATTTATCTCAATATACTAAAGCTAAAAGTTTGACTTTTGGCATTAATTCTACAAATGCTAATTTTGTAGCTAAAAATATAATTTTTGATAAAAATGGTTTTCCATCTTTTGATGTTTATTACAATAATACTTTTTATAAAACTATGAAGCTATCTATACCTGGCAAGCATAATATTCTTAATGCCTTATCTTGTATAGCTTTATGTAATGAATTTGGATTGGATAGAAATGATATTAAAAATGCTTTATTAAAATATAAAGGTGCTCACAGAAGATTTGAATACATTGGCGAATTTAATGGTGTTAGAGTTTTTGATGATTATGGTCATCATCCTACTGAAATTAAAGCAGTTGCAGAAGCTTTGAAGAAAAAGCAATATAATCATTCATGGATCGTTTTTCAGCCTCATACATATAGCAGAACTAAGAATTTATTAGATGAATTTGCTGAATGTTTAACTGAATTTGATAACATTATTGTTACTGATATTTATGCTGCCAGAGAATCTAACACTTATGGTGTTTCTGCTAAAGATATTGTTGAAAAAATTGATTCTATGGGTAGAACAGCATATTATATACCTAATTTTGATGATATTGTTGATTTCTTAAAGAGAAATGCAAAACCTGATGATATAGTTCTTACTCAAGGAGCCGGTACTATTACTCAAATTGGTCCTAAATTAGTTAATAAT
>CALXZS010000047.1 GCA_944393305.1 uncultured Clostridia bacterium
AACTGTATAAAGTAAGAATTTTAAGAAATTCATTTCACTCATACCAGCTGGTATTGAAATTAGACTTCTTACAATTGGTATAAATCTACAAATAAATACAGTTTTCTGTCCTTTTGTATCAAACCATTTATCTGCTTTTTCTATATCTGAAGCTTTTAATCTTAAAACTTTTCCGATTTTTCCTGAAACAATTCTTTCTAATCTTTCTTTATTTAATATTCTTCCTATTAAATAAAGTACTATTGCACCTACTGTTGAACCAATAGTAGCTGATACTATTACTCCAACTGCATTTAATGTTGTTTGTGAAGTCATGAATCCACCAAATGCTAATATTACCTCTGATGGAATTGGTGGAAATATATTTTCAACTGCTATAAGGAATGCAACACCAATATATCCCCATTGTTCTATTATTTGTATAACAAGTTCTTGCATATTTTTCTCCTTTTCTAATTTTCATATCCTGGTTTTTTTAATAGTTTAAACATATTGGTTTTATATTTTTCTACGCCAGGTTGATTGAATGGGTTTACTTCTAAAAGCTCTGCTGACATACTACATGCTTTTTCAAAGAAATATATTAGTTGTCCCATTGTGTTTTCGTTTAATTCGTCAATATGAATAATTATATTTGGAACTCCACCATCTACATGGGCATGAATCGTTCCTTCCATTGCTTTACTATTAATATAACTTAGTTTTTTACCACAAAGATAATTCAAATTATCTAAATTATCTTCATCCAAATTTATATCCATATCTTTATTTACTTTTTCAATATCTAAAATAGTTTCAAACATTATCCTTCTGCCTTCTTGGATATATTGTCCTAATGAATGTAAATCTGTTGTAAATTCTGCCCCTACTGGGAATAAACCTTTACCGTCTTTACCTTCACTTTCTCCAAATAATTGTTTCCACCATTCTATGAAATAATGCATTTTTGGTTCATATGCTGCCATTAGTTCCAAAGATTTATCGTCTTCATATAATAAATTTCTAACTACCGCATATTGATAACATTCATTATATTCTAATGACCTATCTGAATATTTATCTTGTGCAAATCTTGCACCATCCATAATTTTATCGATATTTATTCCACATGACGCAATAGGAAGTAGCCCAACTGCTGTAAGTACAGAAAATCTACCGCCAACATCATCTGGTATTACAAATGTTTCATAACCTTCCGCTTCTGCAAGCTGTTTTAATGCACCCTTCTTTTCATCTGTTGTAACATAAATTCTTTTTCTTGCTTCTTTTATACCATATTTTCCTTCGATTATCTCTCTAAATATTCTAAAAGCAATTGCTGGTTCTGTTGTTGTTCCTGATTTAGAAATTACATTTATACTAAAATTCTTTCCTTCTAGTATTTCTATAACATCATTTATATATTCTGAACTTAAATTATTTCCAACAAATATTACTTGAAGAGAATCTTCTTTCATATTATAAAAAGGTCCTTTTAAAGCTTCTATAACTGCTCTTGCTCCTAAATATGAGCCTCCTATTCCAATAACTAATAAAATATCTGAATCTTTTCTAATTTTATGTGCACATCTTTTTATTCTTGCAAATTCTTTTTTATCATATTCTGTTGGCAAATTAAGCCATCCTAAAAATTCTGTTTCATCTTCTGATTTTTCTATTAATTCTTGATTTATTTCTTCTACAACAGCCGAATGTTGTAAAATTTCTGAGCTTTCTAATCCTGTATAACTAAAGTCTACTTTTATTTTTGCCATACTATTCCTCCTTCGTTTTACAGTATTCTATTATATTTATTTGTTTCTTGCAATAGTTTTTTTATATTTCCTCTAAAATTTTAGCCAAATACTTCATTGCTCCCATACTTTCTTCTAAAGTGTTTCCTGTCGCTCCTACTTCTATAATACAAGCAGCATTTGCAACATGTTGGTTATATTCTGAATTTCTAAAAATTATCGGCTTAAATAGCCCTGGATAAAGTTCATTTGCCTTTTGCTGAACCTTTACTGCAAATTTCAAGTTTTGAAGCCAATTTGTATGTGCTGAGTTTGCTCCATCTGAGCCTATAACAAACATTAATTGAGAAACATATTCATCTCCTATTTTAACTTTTGGAGCATATGTTCCATCTGCAATTGCATCTCTATGTAAATCTATTACAATATCTGCATCCTGGTTTGAATTTAATACATTTTGAGCTGTAATAAGTGACCTTGAATATGACCCATTATATGCAGGATAATCATGGTAGGTTTTATCATGCACAACTGTCACACCATATCCTTCTAAGTTTTTTGCAAGTTCATCTCCAACTCTTGCTACTGAATAATTTAAGTCAATCGTTCTAAAATTACCACTAGCTTCATACTGATATTGTTCAGTTGGAGTATAGCTTTCACATGTATGGGTATGGTAAATTACTACTTTATTTTTATTTACTTCAACATCTGGTGTAAGCATTTCCTGTGACAAATTATACTTGGTTGAATTATTTATAAGTACACCTTGATATTCTGTTGTATATCTAGGATTCACGCCACTATTTATTACTTCTGTAACAGTTTCCCCTTCTACTATTTTATTGTTATTTTCTTGTGATACAGTATTTTCTTCTATATTAGTATTTTCATTTGCCACTTGCACTTCTACATCTTCTCCATCTTCTTGTTTTATTGAAGATATTACTTCTAATTCTGAAGTAAATGCAAATTTTAAACTATCCGAAAAATTTACACTTTCAAAAGATTCAATTTTGCCTATTTTTATTTCTGGCAAAACTTCATCTATACAAAAAAGCATTGCTTCTTTAGTTTCTGTATTTTCTTCACCCTTAGACATAAAACCTCTCATTAGCACAAACATTATAACTAAAAAGCTTACTATTTTCAATGAATATTTAATTAAATCCGATACTTTAAATACTTTTATCATAATAAAAATTATATTCTTATAATTTTCATTTTATGTATATTTTTTCAAAATCAGGAAATTATAAGAACAAAAGCTTTTTTGCCATATATAATGGAGGAATCATGAAAATATTACAAAATATTAAAGATTTTTTTATGAATATATTAAATGTTGATGAACCTTATGATTTTACTATGTCTGATGAAACTGCAAGTGATTCTCAACCAGAAGATTTACTAAAAAAGCAAAATATTTATCCTAGTCTTGATGTAAATTTAGATTATATTAACGCAAGATATAATTCACTTATTAATTCTGATATTAAAATTAGAGATTTTATATTAAATGCAAAAGGTAAACAATATAAAGCTTTTATTATTTATATTGATGGCTTGGTTGATACCTCTTCTATTAATGATTTCATATTAAATCCTTTAATGCTTAGAAATTATGCAAATCAAGATACATCGCCACAAGTAATATCTGAAGCAATTACTAATAATATCAGTGTAAGAAAAATTAAAAAATTTAATATTGTTGACTATATTTATGATTGCTTGCTACCACAAAATAGCATAAAAAAGATAAATTCATTTGATGATATTGTAAAAGACATTAATTCTGGAAATTGTGCTTTATTTGTTGACACAATTGAATTTGCTTTTGATATTGATATAAAAAAATTTAGTCAAAGGAGTATTTCTGAGCCTAAAAATGAGCCCAGCGTTAGAGGTTCACAAGAGGCTTTTGTTGAGAATTTACGTACTAATACTTCTATGATTAGAAGAAATATTAATAATGAAAATTTAATTATTGAAAATATTGTTATAGGTAAATCTAATCAAAATAATTGTGCTGTTTGTTATATAAAAAATATTGCTAATTCTAGTTTAGTTTCTGAAGCTAAATATAGACTAAACAATATTGATGTAGATTATATACTTTCTTGCAGTGAGCTTGAGCAACTTTTAAAAGATGACCCTGAAACTACTCTTCCAGAAATTCTTTCTACTGAAAGGGTTGATAAAACTTGTGCTAATTTATTACAAGGACGAGTTGTTATAATATATAATGGCTCACCATATGCACTTATTTTACCTGTTACTTTATTTGATTTCATATCTACACCTGAAGATGTAAATTTGAATTATCACTTTTCGAATTTATTAAAACTCTTAAGAGGATTGGCATTTTTTATTACATTGTTATTACCTGGTTTATATTTAGCAATAACAATTTACCATAGAGAATTAATACCGACTGAACTGTTATATTCAATAGTAGCTACTCGTGTAACCGTACCATTTCCAATTATTCTGGAAATTTTAATGATGGAATTGTCTTTTGAATTAATTAGAGAAGCTGGGCTAAGAGTTCCATCACCTCTAGGGTCAACTGTTGGTATTGTAGGTGCTCTGGTACTTGGTGAAGCTGCCGTTTCTGCAAATATTGTTTCTCCAATTTTGATAATTATAATTGCAGTTACAGCAATATCTTCTTTTGCTATACCTGACTTTTCTCTTAGTTTTCATTTGAGAATTATGAGATTTGCATATATTTTATTTGGCTCACTTTGCGGATTTTTGGGTATTGGCATAGGTATTTTTATACATGTTCTTATACTAAATTCACTAAAATCATTTGGTGTACCATATTTATCTCCATACTCACCGCTTTCAGGAGTTAAGTCTCATAGTTATTTTTTGAAACCAGTATGGAAAAGAGAACAGCGTGCTAACTTTTTAAAAAGTAAAAAGCCAATTGTACAAGATAGAATAAGTATGAAATGGAGAGAAAAATAAAAGGAGGTTTTATGAATACGGATAAAATTGGTTCATTAGAAGCTATTTCATTAGTTATCATAGTTATGATAAGTCATATAATATTAAGTTTGCCTAATGAAATATTGACAAGTACTTTATCTGCTGCACCACTAAATGTTATTTATATAACTTCGTTAGTTCTCATATTTTATATTATTGCTTGCAAACTTTTTAAACCATTTCATAATAAAGATATTTTAGATGTAGCTGAATATGTTGGTGGAAGTATTTTTAGAAAAATCGTTTCTTATATATATATAGCTCATTTAATATTTATATCTGGAATATTAATACTTAGTTTTGCAGATACTATAAAAACAATTTATTTGCAAAGTATGCCTACTGAACTAATATGTTTAGTATTTATACTAATAGCTGTGCTTGCGAATCAATTCGGTTTTAAAAGTGTATCTAGAACAAATGCTATTTTTATGCCCTTTATATTAATAACTGTATTGATAATATTTTTATCACTATTTACAGATTTTGTACCACAAAGAATTTTCCCTATTTTAGGTTATGGTGGAAAAGAAACTTTTTTGACTGGTGCAACTAATATATTTGCATTTGGAGAAATTATTTTATTATTTTTAATAAGACCAAATTTAAAAGATACAAAGCAAGCTAAAAAAGTAGGAATAATTTCAATATTATTATCAGGTAGCTTTCTTTTTATAACAGTACTTGCTTTACTTTTATTATTCCCTTTTATAACTGGTGGTGAAGGCGCACTTTCTATTTATATGATAACTAGAAGTATTAAATTTGGAAAGTTTTTTCAAAGAGCTGATGCTTTATTTATATTAATATGGGCTCTTACTTTCTTTTCGTACTTATCTGTTGCCATGTCATATACCTTAAAAATTGCTAAAAAGAATACAAAAAACACTAAAAATTCGCCTTCACTATATGTTATAGCTATTTTATTATTTATTGTAACACTAATACCTCAAAATATATCTCAAATAAGGTTTGCTGAAAATATAATTTATAAATATTCATCAATTATTGTAGTTTTTGGACTAAGTTTTGTTATTCTATTACTTGGATATTTAAAAAAGAGAAAATTAAGAGGTATTGTGGAAATTAATCAAGAGGTGAAAGATGAAAGCTAGAAAATTTTTAATTTTTATAATAATTTTAGTTTTACTATTATTAACATTTTTCGGTATGAATTCTATAAATGCAATTGATAATTTAGCATATGTAGTTTCCATGGGATTTGACATTAAAGATAGTGGAAAATTAGAACTAAGCTTTCAAATAGCTATTCCATCCGGAAGTAGTGGTTCTTCTAGTTCGGATTCTTCTCAATCTTCTGATTCGATTATAAATAGTGTTGAATGTAATACTTTAGAATCTGGTATAAATTTAGTTAATTCCTATTTAGGAAAAAAACTTAATTTGTCTCATTGTAAGGCAATTGTATTTTCTGAAGAAATAGCTGCAAAAGGTATTGGCGAATACCTTTATACTTTAGTAAATAACATTGAAATAAGACCTACTTGTAATGTTATTATTTCAAGATGTAATGCTAAATATTTTTTAAATAATTCTAAACCAATGCTTGAACAATTATCTTCAAAATATTATGAAGTTTCTTCTACTTCTGAACGTTCTACTGGTTATACTTCTGATACTACGCTTCAAGAATTTTTTTCTAGTATGACAGATACTTTTGGAGAAGCTTATGCAATACTTGGTAGTGTCAATGATGGAATTAATACTGGCAGTGATGCTGGAACAAGTGGTAATACGGATAATGAAAATATTTCCTCTGAAACTCCAATTGATACTCAAAAAAACATTGAAACTTTAGGGGTAGCTGTTTTTAAAGGTGATAAATTAGTTGGTGAACTTAATGGTTTGGAAAGTATTGCTCAGCTTATTATAAAGAACGATTTAAAAGATGCAACTTTGAGTATTCCTAGTCCTTTTGAAAGTACAAATTTTATTGATTTATATATAGAAAAAAGTAAAAGTAATTCTAAAGTAAATTTACCAAATGGCTCTCCATATATAAGTTCTAATATTGAAATTAGTGCTAGGATAATAAGTATGTCTGATGATTATAAATATTTAGATGAACAAACTATTGAAGTTGTTGAACAATATGCTTCTAATTATATAAAGTCATTCATTACAGATTTTGTTTATAAAACTTCTAAGGAATTTAAGTCTGATATTTCTTGTTTTGGAAGGTATGCTGTAACTAAATTTCCTACGTGGAATGACTGGAAAGATTATAACTGGCTAGAGAATTACCAAAATGCTTTTTTTAATATTGATGTTAATGTTGATGTGAAATCTAGGTATTTGATAATAGATACGTAAATTATTTATGGCTGTTTTGAGAGGTATTTTTCAAAATTGTTTTAAGGAAATGTTACCCGAGAACTAAAAAAGTTCTCGGGATTTTTACTATACAAGAATAAAATCAATTTTTCTGGTTTGTTTATCTGCACTCACAACTTCAATATTTACTTTTTGCCCTAATTTAAATATTTTTCCTGTTTCTTTACCTATTAGAGTTTTATTTATATCATCATAAATATAATAATCATCTTTCATGTCTGCAAGTCTTACTAAACCTTCAACCGTATTTTCTAGTTCTACAAACATTCCAAAACTTGTAATGCTTGAAATAATTCCTTCATATTCTTCACCAATTTTATTTTGCATGTATTCAGCTTTTTTAATATCTTCACTTTCTCTTTCTGCTTTAGTTGCAATTTGTTCACATTCTGAAGAACTTTCTGCATATTTTTCAGCTTGTTTTGCATATTTTTCTTTAAATGTTTCTGGTAAGTTATAATTTGCATCTAAGTATTTTGATATTACTCTATGTATAAATAAATCTGGATACCTTCTAATAGGAGATGTAAAATGACAATAATATTTGCTTGAAATTCCAAAATGTCCCTTATTTTCTGCTTCATATCTAGCTACTTTTAATGTCCTTAATAATAAATTAGAAACTACTCTTTCTTCATCTTTTCCTTTTACATCTTCTAATATTTGCGAGAAAGCTTTTGGTTTTATATCATCTAGTTTTCCTTTTATTCTAAAACCAAAATTAAATAAATACTTATTTAGTTCTTTTATTTTTTCTTCATCTGGCTTTTCATGAACTCTATATATAAATGGTGCATTTAGCCAATAAAATCTTTCTGCAACTGTTTCATTTGCTGTTAGCATAAATTGTTCTATTATCTCATTTGCAAATGTTGTTTCATATGGTTTTACATCTATTGCAATTCCGTTTTTATCTAATACTATTTTACTTTCTGGAATATCTAAAGATAAATAGCCATCTTTTAATCTTCTATTTTTTAAAATTATTGCTAATTTTTCCATTCTTTTAAAATGTTCTACATATTTACTATATTTTTTTATAGTTTTTTCATTTGTATTATTTAATATATCTGCTACATCTGTATATGTCATTCTTTCAGTTACATTAATTATACTTTTACAAATATCACTATCTACTACTTTTCCGTTTTCGTCTATTTTCATTATAACAGACATTGCATATCTATCTTGACCTTGGTTTAAGCTACAAATTCCATTTGATAATTCTTTAGGAAGCATTGGTATTACTCTATCTAGCATATATACACTTGTTCCTCTTTTTATTGCCTCTCTATTTAGCAAGCTCCCTTCTTTTACATAATTGCTAACATCAGCAATATGCACTCCTAATATATATGTTCCATCATCATTTTCATCTACACATACTGCATCATCTAGGTCTTTTGCATCTTCTCCATCTATTGTAAAAATTTCTTTATTTCTAAAATCAACTCTTCCATCTGGCTTAATTTCTGTTTTACTTACTCTTTTTGCTTCTTCTAATACATTTTTCGGAAATTCGTTTGATAAATTGTATTGTTTTATTATAGATAACATATCTATTCCTGCTTCATCAACATATCCCAATACTTCTATTATCTTTCCTTCTGCTTTCATTCCTTTTCTAGGATATTTAGTTATTTTTACAACTACTTTTTGATGATTTTTTGCTTTTCCCCAATTTGTTTTTGAAATAAATATATCTGTTCCTAATTGGTTATCGTCTGGTACTACAAAACCAAAGTTTTTACTTTTTTCAAATGTTCCTACTATTTGTTTAGTGTTTCTTTCAACTACATTTATTATAGCTCCTTCATTATGAGCTCCATGTTTTTCTTTTAATATTTTAACTTCAACTATGTCTCCATTCATAGCATCTTTTTTATTATTCTTCGCAATAAAAATATCTGGTATTTCATCAGATATTTTTACAAAACCGAATCCTTTTTCATGTCCTAAAAATTTTCCTTGTAATATTTCCATTTT
>CALXZS010000048.1 GCA_944393305.1 uncultured Clostridia bacterium
TCAATTAGCATTCTTTCTTTATCATAAATATTTATTTTAGTCCCTTCATAATCAATTTGAGTTTTTCCTAAATTATATAATTCATCTTTCATACGAATTTGCTTTATTGTATTAGAAGATATCATTCTTTTATTTCTATCTGTTGCTAAATATATTTTATCTGGAATTACATCGGTTAAATTGTGATAGTAATAGGCAGAATAAGAAGTAATTACTCCATACGGATATTTCTTCATTATAACTGCTAAATAATGTACACTTGGCACATCAGAATATATTCCTTTTTCAATTTTAAATATTTTTTTATTTTCTAAAGCCTTTCTAATTTGATACGTACTTTTATACTTATCTTTTATTTCACTATGATTGTATAACATACTTTTTACCCCCAATAGCATTTTAACCCAATTCGCTCCATAAGTCAATATATATGGAGTTAATTAGGTTAATTTTTTCGAATAAGCAAACCATTTATATATTCTGTAAAACATCTGCAATTACTAATAGTATTATTCCCACACTTCTTCCGCAAACTCCCATGTATATCCATTATCTCTAGAAATATATTTTGCTCTAGTTTTGCCTTGATTATATCCTCCTTCATAGCCTCCTGAAGCCAATACCGTTAAAGTACCATCATCTTCTTGCGTAGGTATGTAAAAATAATCATAACAATCTTTCCACTCTTTTCCGATTTGGGTCAGACAAAGTGAATACACCATCTGGAAATTCTATTGTTTCAAAAGTTTTCCCTGAATCATGTGTTATTAATAATTCTGATTTTTCACAATATATATTAGTAGGTTTTTCTAAAAATCCTAAACCATTAGCAAAGAATTTAATTTTACTAGGAGTTGGAACTTCAATTGTGCTAATTACATTATATTTTTTTAAGTTTTCTGTAAGCTTTTCTATTTTCCATTTAGCAGTTCCCATAGCAGTATCTAATTGCTCTACAAAGTAAGTTTCATCATCGTTTATTGTCTCCTGATATATATATTTTTTTGCGTCATTTGATAATATTTGATTAATTTTTTCTTCATTTTCAATTTGTTCTTTTGTCTCTTCTATATCGTTATATAATTTTTGCATATCAATATTATCTTTTTGTAATTCAAATTTTGAAATATTAAATTCTTGCCAACTTAATTCTTCTGAAGTATCTGCTAATTTTTGTATGATATTTAAAATATGCAATTTTTCTTTTGCTGTTATATCTTCTTTTTGCAATCTTTCTTTTATGATTTCATAACTATCTGCACTACTGATACGATATATGTATTTATAATCTATTGGTCTACTACTTGTTCTATTAATATTTCTACTTACAATAATTTGTTCTAAATTCATATAATTTACTATACAATATGCCCCAATGCATATAATAAAGCTCCACTTTATGAAATCAAAGTTTTTGTTGAATATATGTATCATTACAGGAATAAATGCTATTATCTCTGTAATTAATATTAAATAAACAAATAGTCTTAAATATGTTAGTCCATATTCCATTTCATACATATACATTCTATACATTGAAGAAATTGCTATTATAGTAGTAAATACAATTAATAATGAATTTAATATTTTTACTATTTTTTCATTATATTTATTAGATATTAAAATAATAACAAAGTTAATAAGTGATACAAACATTAGTTGGAAAAATCCTGTTCTTGCATAACTTGCATAGTCAAATGATTCACTTATTTTTATTTTTGCAAGCAATTCTAATTGTATTATGCAGAATATGAAATAAACAACATTTAATGCTATTAAAAGCATTTTTATTGTAAATGAATCTTTATTATTAGTTTTTTTACATTCTTTTTCTTCCTTATTATCATTTTTTTGAAGTCTAAAAAGTAAGCTCAAGAATAAGACATATACAATAATTATAATTGCTATTCGTATTACGAAACTAAAAGTAGCTATTATGTTTATATTTTTAAATAAATTTCCTATTCCAGTAAATAAATTTGCAAATACTTTATCTGCTGAAATTAGCAATATTAAAACTACTCCCACAACGCCTAATACAATTAATACAGATTTTGTAATTCTTTTAATTTTTTCTTTTTGGACTTGATTATTTTTTGATATGTATTTTTTAGATTTTTCTTTTGTATAGTTTATTCCTTCTTTATATTCTTTAAAAGTATTTGTTATTAGTCCGAATGTATCTAACAAATGGTTTTTAAAGTATTTCTTTTTGTTTACTAAAATGGCAAACATAAGTATATTTAGTAGCATTATTATAAAAAAGTTAGCAGTATAAAATGTTTTATTTGCAAATATAAGATATGTGCTACTTAATAAAATTATTGGTATCAAAAGTAAAAATCCTGCTTTATTTTTTATTTTATTTTTCTTATAAAGAATAGTAATCACAACCGCATTTAACACTATTTCAAATAGTAACATTGAAATTCCTATATTTTTGCCATAAAATAAAATTGATTGTGCTAATGATACTAAAACACTCCCAATGATTTCCATGTTTTAACTTCTCCTTTATTTTTCATAATCTAATATATCTCCTGGTTTGCAGTTTAAAACTTCACAAATTTTTTCTAATGTTGAAAATCTTATTGCTTTCGCTTTATTGTTTTTTAATATAGAAAGATTTGCTGGTGTTATTCCTATTTTTTCAGCAAGTTCTCCAGAAGACATTTTTCTTTTTGCTAACATTACATCTACATTTACAATAATTGGCATGTCTTTTCTTCCTTTCATTAAATTGTAAAATCATTTTCTTCTTTATATTCAATTGCTTTTTTATATATTTCATTAAGTACTTTTATTCCTATGCCTGAAATTATAAAAATTATCATTAACATTATTGAAAAAGTAAATATATAATTAGTTATTTCTTTGGCATAGTTATTGATTGTAAAAAATGTAATTAATACTGTAATTAGATAACAGGCACTTATTATAAAACAGCTATTACTGATTATATCTAAGCTTTTAGCATTACTCTCGCAAAATAATGAATTATTTTTTAAATTTTTAAAAATCTTAATAAATTGAAAAACTATTAACAGAGCTATCAAGCCAGTAATTGCAATTACAGCAAATACAGAAAGATTAAATATATTATTTTGTAAATCTTCTTGCATAGCAATATTTCGAATTGATTTTATTATTATGCTAAGTACTAACACTATCATAATAACTATTATAGTAAAAAGTACTTTAAGTCCTATGATTACTTTTGAAGATAAACTTTTTTCACCTAATATTTTCATTTTTTGCCCTCCTTGATATTGTTAGTATATATTATTTTCTTTTGTTTGTCAATATATTTTTATTGTTTTTCGATATATTCGGTAAAAAAATAATTTTTCCTTATTTAATGTGTATTTTTTATACTATAAATAAAAAACACTCTTATATTTAGAGTGTTTCAACAAAATTTAATACATAGAAATTTCTACAATTTTAAATGTTGCATTTTTCATTTCTTCAATTTTATCAGATTCCACAAAATTGAATGTCTCAAAATTTTGACTTTGTCCAGCAGTTAAATTATTAGCATAAATATAGTCAGAAGCCAATCTTGTTCCATCTGCACTTATTGCTTCAATCTGAATATTAAATGATTTTGTTTCTGAAGTTTTATTAGTAACTTTTACATTAAGTTTTGTTTCTGTTAAATACTCTCCATTTGTAACTTCAAAATTTCCAATTATAACATCTGCATCATTAGCAAGTATTTCTTCAGTACTGCTTCCTAACGCATTGTCTAAATCATTACTAATTGCATTAAAAGAATCAGATAATGCCTTTTGTGAATTTAAAGTTATGATAATAGAAAGTATACCTAATATAATTGTAACTATAATTTTACCCTTACCTGCTTTTTGAATAAGCGCCACTATTCCGAAAATAATAGCAATGGCTCCTATAACAAAAGATAAGTTATTAATTAATGGAATAAAAGAAGTACATATTCCAATAATTCCTAGTACTAAACCTGCTGTACTAAAACCATTTTTCTTAGATTGTTCCACCATAAAACATCTCCTTTCATCTTAATTTTACAAAATAATATCATACTTTACAAAATAATGCAATACATTTGTTATGCAGATAAAATATAAAATATTGCATATAATATATACAAATGTATTGCGGAGGTACTCTATAAATGAAAAAATTTAGAATTCCATCAGTTCCGCCAACAACTAATAAATGTATTAGATTTCCCAATAATGTAATTGAAGAAGTAGAAAAATCCATTAGAGGAAAAGATTGTACATTTTCAGCTTTTGTTGTTGAAGCTGTGAAGGTAGCTTTAGAAAACTTAAAAGAAGAAGAAGGCAAATAATAAAGTTAACACTATTTTTTTCAAAATTTAGTGTACAATTTTGATAAATAAATTCATGGTATTTTATGTTGATCTCTCAACAAGCAAACCCATGCAAATACAAAACGTCAAAAAAAGCCATTCAAACGAAAGGCTTTTTATAATTTACTTGCTTCAGTAATTCAAGTAGGAATTATCATAAATTTTGAATACTTATTTATTTGTTTTCAATTTAAAATAAACTGATATTCAGTCTTTTTTCTTATTTTCCCCATATACTATTAATTTTAAATATAGTATCTATGAAAAAGCTAAATCCTTCTAATATATTTTTCTTTTTATTATACTGAGATTCATTAACAATATAAACATTTATAATTGGACTATTTTTTTCTTGGTTATCATTTCTAACTAATTCATCTAAACTAACTTGAAATAAATCACTCATTTTAACTAATGCATTTATATCTGGCATAGATAAATTTACTTCCCATTTGCTTATTAATTGCCTTGATATATCTAATTTATCAGCTAAATCTTCTTGCGACCAACCTTTACTTTTTCTAAGTGTCAATAATTTTTCCCCGAATTGATATGGATTTTTATGAATCATGATTTTTATTTTTTACCCCTTTATATATTCTTATACTATATTTATAAACTAAAATTTCTATATATGCAAGTAGTTTTATATATTAGAAATAAAAGGTTTCGATTGGTTTGACCTACTCATATAATTATGTTAAAATAATATTGTAAATAAAGGAGATACTTATGACTGTCTTAGATTTTATTTTAAGTAATAATGATTATTTAGAAGATTTAATTACACGAAGTACTTATCATTCAAATGCCATTGAAGGAAGTACTCTTACTTATGCTGAAACTTATGCAATATTATATAATGACAATAGTTTTAAAATACAAGGAAAAGAACCTAAAGAAATTTATGAAGCAATAAATCATAAATATGCTTTAGAGTTAGTTTTCAATAATTTGAAGAATGATGATACATTTGACGAAAGATTTATAAAAAAATTAAATGAGACAATTAATAAAAACATTAAAGACACTGAAGATTACAGAAAAGTTCAAGTATTTATTAGAGGTAGTGAGCATATTCCACCTGAACCTGAAAAAATACCTAATTTAATGAATTACTTTGTTTATAATTATAATCATGATGATGGAGATGTTTTTACTAAAATCGCAAAATACCATATTGATTTTGAGAGAATGCATCCTTTTGAAGATGGCAATGGTAGGACTGGTAGATTACTAATTAATTATGAATTGATAAAAAATAACATGCCACCTGCTGTAATTGAAAAAGAATGTAGAGTACAATATTTTGAATTTTTAAGGAATATTGATTATTATGGTTTGGCAGAGTGGTTGAAGGAACTATCTAATAATGAAGAAAAAAGAATGATAAAGTTTGGATATGAAAAATAATTAAAATACTATCTCAAAGCATGAGATAGTATTTTATTATTTTTCATTATTATCTAATAAATATAACCCTATACAAAACATTCCAATTCCCAACATTATAATGGATGATTTTAACTCCATTTTATTTAGTATATTTAATACTACCACTCCTATTCCCATTGCTAAACCTACTGCTTTTAAAATTAGGTTAATTAATTCTTTTATTTTACTATTAGAATAATCTTGCTTTTTAGTTTTTAGTAATTCTTCAACTGAAACATCTAAAATATCTGCTAATTTAGATATTGCATTTATATCTGGGCAAGATAAATTTCTTTCCCATTTTGATACTGCTTTATCTGTAACATTCATTTTTTCTGCTAGTTCACTTTGTGTCATTCCTTTCTGTTTTCTAAAATACGCTATTGTTTCTCCTATACTTTTCATATCTTCCTCCTACATAATATTTTACCACAAATATATTTATATAAATATTAATATTTTCAATAAAATAAGTAAACCAATAATCGGTTTAGTTTTCTCGACTATTAGTTTACTTGTTTTTTATTTTAATAATTCTTCCATTATTTCATTTATATTTTCATCATGATATGTAATATTTAATTCAAAACCACCTATATTAACTCCATTTTCTCTTAATAATTGTTTTTCCAAGTCCTTTTACATAGTTTTCAAATTCTTCAAAATTATCATAAAAAGCTGGAAATTCAATTAATAATAAATTTTTATCATTTTCTAAAATATAACTTTCATCATTCATTAAATCATTTGTTTGATAAGCGTGTAATTTAATATTTTCAAAATTATATACTTCTACAAATCCCTTTTTTAAATTTATTTTTTTACTTTCCATTTTAATTTCTCCTCGTATAATATATTTAGATTTTAGAAGATTACCTAAAACTTTTATGCATAAATTTATTGTATTTGAAAATTTGTAGCTACTTATTTTTCAATTTCTATAAATATTTTAATTGCACTTTTTGATTCTGTAAAGTAGTCACTTTAAAGTGGCATAGTTTCCTAGAGGTACCATTTGGCTATTTTGCTTTATTTTCAGTTTCTAATTTTTTTTAAATTCTTTTTTGTATGTTACATCCTTTTATATACTATTGTTGTATTTACTGAATTTTAGGGTTTACTGTTTTATATTTATTTGATATAATTTTAGATATAGAATGTTTGTTTTGAAATATTTAAAGAATTATATGTGGCTTTGAGCAAAGTGAGAAAGGAATAAAATCTGTTACTGGTATTACTCAAAAAGTTTTAACAAATAACCTTAGGCAGATGGAAGCTTCAGGTTTAATAAAAAGAAAAGTATATGCTGAAGTACCACCAAGGGTTGAGTATTCGCTTACTGAAACTGGTTTAAGTTTAAAACCAGTGCTTGATTCTATGGTTATATGGGGAAATAAATATAGAGATAAACAAAAATCCCAGAATTAATTTGGAATTTTATCTATCTACATCTTTATTTTCTATTTCTTTAAATAATTTTTCTACATCTTGCATTGATTTTGCTTCATTAAATGGTTCTAAAATATTTTGTCTAGATTTATTTTGCATATCGAATAATTTTAACATCTAATTTCTTCTATAATATATTGAATTTTTATCTATATTTTGAAATACATCTTTAAACCTTTTATATATTTCCTCTACATTTATGCCATTTCCTATTGAAAGAATCAATAAATGGCTATTATAATATTTTTTTATTAGGTCGTCATCAAATACCATTTGTGCATATTTGTGTTTATCTCCAATTTCAAATTCAGCGAAAACCTCAATATCTTTTCCATATTTTCGCATAGCATATAATATTGTTTTTTGCCACCCATCATTAAATTCATATGAATTATCTACTACAACTGGGTATTGATATGGTATTTTTCTACCATTTAATTTTACCTCACCATGTTTTTCTAAATAATGATTTATTACCATTTCACAAAGCAAATTCTGAGTACCCTCTTCTAGTAATAAATTATTATTATATATAGAATTATATAAATTAGCATCTGATAAGCAGTGTCCATATTCATGAATTAATACTTCTATTTCTAGCATTATATCTTTTTTAACATTATCATTTATATAAATTTCATTATGCAAATTAAGCGCTTTTCCTTTATAATCGCAATCTTCTGATTCAAAAAAAATATCTGTTTGTTTGAATATAATCTCTAATCTTTCTTTTTTCTCAGCATCAAATTTTTTTCCAAGCATATCTTGCCAAAATTCTCTAATCATTTGTTGTACTAATTCCACTTCGGGCTTTAATTCTGGAGAAATATATGACTTAAAACTTTGTATTATTTTATTTCTATTTTGTTTATTTTTTATTTTATTCAATAGTTCTTCTTTTACATTATTATCTTTTGATATAGTAAGTATAATTATAACATAATAAGTTTACTATTTCAACGCTTGATTTTTAATATATATACATTTATACTATATAAAGGTTACTACTAACAGATTTAATCTGTTATATAACTTCAATATACATTCTTTCAAGGAGTAAATATGGAATCACAAGTAGATTTTATTAATGAACATATTGATTTAGAAGAAGATATTTCTAATTATTCTTTTTCTGATTTAAATTATACTTTCAAAACTACAAATTTTATTGAATTTAAGCACTGCCAATTTTCAAACTCACAGCTTTCTGAAAGTAGATTAAATAATTTTTCTTTTACTAATTGCTTGTTTACAAATGTTGATTTATCTAATTCAATATTAGAAGATAGTTCTTTTGTTAATACAAATTTTGTTAATTGTAAATTATTAGGTACATCTTTTCTTAATGCTAGTTTTCTTTCTTGTACTTTTACTAATTGTTTAATTGATTATTCTAATTTTGATTCTTCAACAATTAGAAATTGCAATATACGAGAATCTTCTGTGAATAGTGTGAATTTTAACAATGTAAAATTATTAAAATTTACTATTAATGATTCTTCCCTTATGCAGTCTTCTTTTATTAATACTAATTTAAATGGAATTGATTTATCTTCTAATGATATTTCTGGAATTGTAGTAGATAAAAATAAGCTATATGGTCTTATAGTTAATATTAATCAAGCAGTGGAATTGTCTAAATTGTTAGGAATTATTATAAAATAACTTGAAGTTTTTGCTTTTTGAGTGTATAATATTATTGTTATGTTATGCGCTTGTAGTTTAGCTGGATAGAATGGCAGGCTACGAAC
>CALXZS010000049.1 GCA_944393305.1 uncultured Clostridia bacterium
AAGTTAATTGCTACTCCTGCTAAAATTAATAAAACAATTATTGTTACCACTAAAGCTACTAATGTTATTCCGCTTTACTTGCTTTTTTATCTTGCTAATATTCAAGGTATTTTCTTTATCTTTCATTAGCTTTCTCCTTTCTTTTGTTTTCTTTATTTTTGTTTCTTTTATTTTTCATTTTATTTAATTATTTCCATTTTTCACAAATAGTATTCATACATTTTTTTCTTTTTTGAATATTAAACTTTTCAATGTACTTTTACTATTTATTCCAAATAGATATAATCTTTAATTATTTTACACATACATTTTCTCGCTGTCAAGTAGTTTTTGTAATTTTTCAGAATAAAGATATGAAAGTTTATAAATTATACCTTATATTTTATTTACAAAATCTATGTTTTCCAATAGTTACAGTCATTGGTCTTGACCAAATCCATTTATTAGTAGCTGTTGCTGGATTGAAGTAATATATTGCACCATATGTTGGGTCCCAACCATTTAAAGCATCTTGAGCAGCTTTTTTTGCTGTTTCATTTGGAGTTAAATTTATTTGCCCATCTGATACACAATCAAAAGCTCCTGATTGATATACAACTCCAGAAATTGTATTTGGAAAAGAACTACTTTTTACTCTATTTAGTACAACTGCTGCAACCGCAACTTGACCAGTATAACTTTCTCCTCTTGCTTCACCATAGACTACCCTACTCAGTAAATTCAAATTACTTGAGCTTACATTACTACTATTAGATGATGAACTACTTGATGAATTAAATATTCCCATTGCTTCTAAAGTTTGTTTTCCTGCTATACCGTCTACTTTTAAGCCATTTTTTTGCTGAAACTTTTTTACTGCTGCTAAAGTTCCACTTCCATATATTCCATCAACATTTCCTGAATAATATCCCCATCTTTTTAGTTTAGTTTGAATTTGTCTAACTTCGTCTCCTCTAGATCCATATTTAGATAGTGCCTGAACTTCAGCATTTCTAACAACAATATTGTAACTTACAAAAAGCATAACAGCTAAAATTAATAATATACCAATTTTTCTTTTACTTTTCATAAAAACCTCACTTGGCATTATTTTTACCAAATAAGGTTTTTTTATACAATTTTTATATAATTTTCTTATACCATTTTTAAAATATTCCTATTATATTTCCATTTTCATCTATATCTATATTTTCTGCTGCTGGATTTTTAGGTAGCCCAGGCATTGTCATTATTTTTCCTGTTTTTACTACAACAAATTCTGCGCCATTTTTTATATCAACTGATGAAATATGTAGTGTAAATGGTTCTTTGCAAAGTAGATTTTTAGGATCATCTGAAAATGAATATTGTGTTTTAGCTATACAAACTGGCATATTTTTAGCCAAACTTTCTATTGCTTTTATTTCTTTCTCAGCTTTTTCATCATATTCTACTTCTGATGCACCATATATATTTTTAGCAACTAATTCTATTTTTTCTTTAATATTTTGTGACGAATCGTAAATTGGGGTAAAATTCTTTTCTTTATTACATACTTTTATAACTTTTTCTGCTAAATCAATTGCTCCTTCTCCGCCTTTTTCCCAATTCTCAAGCAAACTATATTCAACTTTTCCTTTTAGCAATTCTTTTAATAATTCTAATTCTTCTGCTGTATCTGATGTAAATTTATTAATTGCTACTATTGGATTTAAACCATATTTCTTTATATTTTCTACATGTTTTAATAAATTATGAATTCCTTCTTTTAAAGCTTCTTCATTTTTTAAATTTACATTTTCTTTTTCTACTCCACCATGGTATTTTAAAGCTCTTAAAGTTGCAACAATAACAACTGCATCTGGTGATTTGCCTAAATTCCTACATTTAATATCTAAAAATTTTTCTGCACCTAGGTCAGCACCAAAACCAGCCTCTGTAACAACATAATCACCTAATTTCATTGCCATTTTTGTTGCTAAAATACTATTACATCCATGTGCTATATTTGCAAAAGGTCCTCCGTGAATTATTGCCGGGTTGTTCTCAAGTGTTTGAACTATGTTAGGATTGATTGCATCTTTTAAAAGAACTGTCAAACTTCCTTCTGCTTTTAAATCATGGCAATATATTGGTTTATTTTCTTTATTATACCCAATTATAATGTTACCTAGTCTTCTTTTTAAATCTTTAAGTGATGTTGCTAAACATAAAATTGCCATTATTTCGGATGCCACTGTAATGTCAAAAGAATCTTCTCTTGGAGTCATGTTTTTTTCTCCTGAAAGACCAATTTCCACTTTTCTTAAAGCTCTATCATTAAGGTCTACACATCTTTTCCAAACTACTCTATCTATTCCTAATTGATTACCTTGAAATATATGATTGTCTATTATTGCACTAAGTAGGTTATTTGCTGAAGTTATTGCATGTATGTCTCCTGTAAAATGTAAATTAATATCTTCCATTGGAGCAACTTGTGAATGACCTCCTCCAGTAGCTCCTCCTTTTATTCCAAAAACTGGTCCGAGAGATGGTTCTCTTAATGCAAGAATTGCTTTTTTTCCAATTTTATTTAGTCCGTCAGCTAAGCCTATTGATGTTGTAGTTTTTCCCTCTCCTAAAGGTGTTGGGTTAATTGCTGTTACTAATATTAGTTTTCCATCTTTTTTATTTTCTAAATGTTCTAAATAATTGATAGAAATTTTTGCTTTATATTTTCCTATTGGTTCGACAAACTCCTCTGGAATATTTAACTTGCCAGTAATTTCACTTATATTCTTTAACTTGGCGTTTCTCGCAATATCTATATCTTGCATTTGACCTCTCCTTTCAAATTGTAATTATAATCTTAAACTATTAAACCAGTAATTAAACCTATAAGAGCCCCAGCTGCTACTTGCACAGGTGTATGACCTGTTTTTTCCTGCAAATATTCCCCTGGTGTCATATCTTTATATTCTTTAACTACTTTATTTAAGATATGCGCTTGTTTACCAACAGCTCTTCTTACTCCTGCTGCATCATACATTGTTATAAATGCAAATACTGCACTAAGTGCAAAAACTGGTGAATCAATTCCTATGTATTTTCCAATAAGTGTAGCTAAAGATACTACAACGGCTGAATGAGAGCTTGGCATTCCTCCAGCTCCCATAAACCTTTTTAAATTCCATTTTCCTTCTTTAAAAAACTCATATAGTACTTTAAATGTCTGTATTCCAAACCATAATAAAAATGGCACTATTAAAAATTTATATTGATAAAAAAATGCTATCATTATTTACTCCCCTGTTTCTAATGTGAAATCTTTTTCTTCCCCATCAATTAATATTGTTATTTTCTTTTCTGCTTCTTTTAGCATCTGATTACATTTTTGAGATAACTTCATACCCTCTTCAAATTTTTTTACTGATGTATCTAAGTCTAAATTATCTTTTTCTAATTCATCAGCTATTTTTTCTAATTTTTGCATTGCTTCTTCAAAGCTTAATTCTTTTTCCATATTTATACTTTCCTTTTTTATTTTTTATTTTTAAAGTTCAACACTAAATTAATGTAACTTGCAATCTCTATTTTTTTATTACTTTTGTAATTACATCTCCATCAATAAATTTTAAAGTCAAAATATCTTCTAACGAAATATCTTCTTTTTTTGATATTACTTTATTATCTTTTTGAGCAATATTATAACCTCTAGATAATGTCTTTAAAGGACTTAGAGAATCTAGTTTTGCAATTAGTTCTCCTGCTCGTGCTTTAGATTGATTTAATCTAGTTTTAACACTATTTTCCATTGACTTGACTAACATATCTAAACTTATAGCTTTTTCATTTATTTTTTGCATTGGTTCTTTAAAAACTCGTCTAGTCATACATTTCTCATATCTTAATTTCATTAACTCGACTTTTTTCTTTAATGCTATTTTATATCTATTTTGATAAGTCATAATAGTGTATTTAACATCATCTATATTTGGCACTGCAAGTTCAGCAGCAGCTGATGGAGTTGGTGCTCTAAGGTCTGCCACAAAATCTGCTATTGTAAAGTCTGTTTCATGCCCAACTGCTGATATTATAGGTATTTCTGAATCAAATATAGCTCTTGCAACAATTTCTTCATTAAATGGCCATAAATCTTCTAAAGATCCTCCTCCTCTTCCTATTATAAGTACATCTGCTAATTTTTCATTATTCATTTTTATAATTCCTTCTGCTATTTTTTCAGCTGCACCTTGCCCTTGAACTGGCACTGGAAGAAGTCTAATATGTACATTAGGATTTCTTCTTGTTGATACATTTATAATATCTCTAATAACGGCTCCTGTTGAAGATGTAAGTACACCAATTGTTTTTGGAAACATTGGTATTCTTTTTTTATGAGAACTATCAAATAGACCTTCTTTTTCCAATTTTGCTTTTAACTTTTGGTATTCTTCATAAAGATTTCCTATACCTTCTTGTTTCATTGCTTTACAGTAAATTTGATATACTCCATCTCTTTCAAAAACAGAAACTGTGCCTAAAATTACTACTTTCATACCATCCTTTGGCATAAATTGTAAATGAGGAGTATAACTTTTAAACATAACACATTTTATTAAAGAATTTTCATCTTTTAAAGTAAAATACATATGTCCTGAATAATGTAATTTAAAGTTTGAAATTTCCCCTTTTACATAAACATTATTAAGATATTCGTCATTATCTATTTTATTTTTTATATATTTATTTAATTCTTGAACAGTAATTGGTTTTATTTCCATAAAATTATCCTTCTAAGCCATTCTTTTTTACAACACTTGCTAAAACACCATTCACAAATGATTTAGAAGTGTCATCACCATATTTTTTTGCAAGCTCTACTACCTCATTTATAACTACTTTATATGGTAGTTTTGAATAAACAATTTCAAAAATTCCAAGTTTTAATAATGTTAAATCTATTTTTGAAATTCTATTTATATCCCAATCAGCTTTTATATTTTCTGATACTAGAGATTCAATTTTTTCGTTTTCTTTGTCTATTCCTTTTATTATGTTTTCAATATATTTTATAGCTTCTTTATCTTCTATTTTATTTTCTTCTAAATATATTTGTATTTGTTCTTCCACATTTTTTTCAGTCATAATTTGCAAGCTATATAATAATTTGAAAGCTTCTTCTCTTGCCTCAGTTCTTTTCATTGCACTCCCCTTACATCTTATCTATTAAATTTCTTAATTTAGTTTTTACTTTATCTTTATTATGTTGAAAATAGTTACCTGCCCATATTCCCATTCCAACAAGCACTATTCCTATGACTAATCTATACATATCTGTACAAGCAATAATTAATGCAACAATTCCACCTAAAACTGCTCCCCAATAGTTAGTCATAAATTTTTTAAAATCATCCATTATTCGCACCTCCATTATTCTTCTGCAACTTTTTCTTTTGCTTCTTTTACTTTTTCTTCTGTGCGTTTTTGAGTTTCTTTTTCAACATCATTTACTTTTATATTAATTTCTTTTATTTCTAAATCTGTTGCTTTTTTTACAGATTCTTTTATTTTATTTTGCAATTTTGTAGATACTTCTTTTATTACTGTTTCTTTAGTTACATTTATTTCGATATTTACATATACTTCATTGTTGTCATCTATGTTTACACTTACTTCTGAACCTTGCAATTCCTTAAATTCATCAATTGTGTTTGTAACTAAGTTTTTTATTGTTCCTGCTGTAATTAATAATTTACCGTTATCATTTTGTAACATTATTCCATCATCGTCTGATGAAGAACTATGCTTTTCCCAACTTGGAAAAAACAAACATTTAATTGCAAGTAATATAAGCACTACTGAAATTCCAATAGTTATGTATACACCATTTTGCATTCCTAATATAGTATTCATTGCAATTGAAGCAATAGAAGGATCTATAAATCCAAATAAAACTAAACACAATAAAATTGAAAGTATAAGCACTATTGCCGAAAATACAGCTAGTCCTAATTTATCTAAAAATTTCATATATACCACCATCCTTTGAGGACAACCTCTTTGTTATTTCTTTTTAGTTTCTTTTTTATCTTCTTCTTTTTCTACTTCTTTTGTTTCTTCTTTATTTTCTAGTTGAGCCATGCTTACTCCTTGAACATGTACATTAACTTCTAAAACACTAAGACCTGTCATGTTTTCAACTGACTTTTTAACTCTTTTTTGTATTTCAAAAGCTACATCTGGAATTCTTGCTCCATATTCAACAATTATGTTTACATCTATTCTTGCCTCTTTATTATCTAGTATTTCTACTTTGATACCTTTGGCTAAATTTTTCTTTCCACTTAAAACTTCTGAAATTCCTCCTGCGAATCCACCAGCCATTTCTGCTACTCCTGAAACCTCAGAAGCTGCCATACCAGAAATTACTGCAACTACATCATCAGAAATTTCTATACTATTTTCCCCTTCATTAATTGTTATTTCTTCCTCTACTTTTTTTGTTTGTTTTTTTTCTTCACTCATAATAAACCTCCTTATATAGTTTATAGATATTATAAGTATATCAATATATACATAAATTTACAATAGTTATGTTTAAAAAATTATTCTTTAACTAATTCATAATTTTCCGCACTTACAATTTCTTTAAATTCATCTAATATTTCATCAGTGGCAAATATTGCTCCACAACTACTTATTTTTTCTCCTTGTTTTACAAATACTTGTAAATTATTTTTTTCTCCTGTGAAAAATTTAATTGCTCCTCTTAACTTTTCTTTTTGTTCTTCTCCTAGATTCGTAATATTCAATACTAATTCATATCTTTCTTTTCCTTTAAGTTCTGAAATACTATTAGCAACAATACTTATATCTGAATCTTCTTTCATACTTATTCTTCCGTCTATTACTACAATATTTTCCTCTAATAAAAGACTTTGGCAATTATTATAACAACTTTCAAATACTATTACTTCACAAGAGCCATATAAATCTTCAATTGTAACAAAAGCCATTATTTTATTAGTTTTTGTGAATTTTTTCTTTATTTTTGTAATTATACCAACTAATTTTACTCTTTGCCCATCTGCTATTTTTATATTAGGAGTCTCATTTGCTAAAATTGCTTCATTGGCCTCTTTCATTTCCAATATATTTATAGTTGATGTTTCTTCTATCTGTTTTCTATATTTTTCTAAAGGATGTCCAGATATATATATACCAAGCATTTCTTTTTCCATAGATAATAATTCTTTTTCAGAAAATTCTTTCATTTCTGTATATGTATATTTCATTTTTTGCATGTCTTGTGTATCATTTCCAAGGTCGAACATTGTAACTTGTCCTGAAAAAGCTTTGTTATTTTCTTCTGCAATCATATCTATTATTCCTTCAAATGATGCAAGTAATGTACTCCTTGTTTTTCCAAGATTATCGAAAGCTCCTGCTTTTATTAAACTTTCTATACATTTTTTATTTACAGCTTCACCATAAATTCTTTCACAAAAGTCTGTAAAGTCTTTGTAATCTCCGTTTTTTTCTCTTTCTTCTACTATACTATCTACTGCATTTATTCCAACATTTTTTATACTTCCTAAACCAAATCTAATTGCATTGTCTGATGTAGTAAATTTTGTAAAACTTTTATTTATATCTGGTTTTAATATTGCAATGTTTTTCTTTTTACATTCATCAATATAAATTGGTACTTTATCTAAATTTCCTAAAAAGCTATTAAGCATTGCAGCCATAAATTCTGCTGGATAATATGCTTTTAAATATGCTGTTCTATATGCTACTACTGCATAGCAAGCGGCATGTGATTTATTAAATGCATATTTTGCAAATTCTGCCATTTCATCAAAAATTTTGTTAGCAGATGCTTCATCTATTCCATTACGTACACATCCTGGTATTTCTATATTACCATTTTCATCAAGTTTTCCATGTACGAAATTTTCTCTTTCTTTTGCCATAACGTCCAATTTTTTCTTTCCCATGGCACGTCTTACTAAATCTGCTCTTCCTAATGAATAACCAGCCAAGTCTCTTACTATTTGCATAACTTGTTCTTGATAAACCATACAACCATATGTTACTGATAAGATTGGTTTTAAACTTGGATGAGTATATACAGCATGTTCTGGATCTTTTTTGTTAGCTATATATCTTGGTATTTGATCCATTGGTCCCGGTCTATAAAGTGACACTCCAGCTATTATATCTTCTAGGCAATCTGGTTTTAATTCTTTCATAAAGTTTGTCATTCCACCAGATTCAAACTGAAATATACCAATAGAATCTCCATCTTGCCAAAGTTTATATACTTTTGGATCATTCATTTCTGAATCAAATTCTACTTTTACACCTTTATTTTTTTCAATTAATTCTATCGCATCACGAATAACTGTTAGTGTTCTTAAACCTAAGAAGTCCATTTTTAAAAGTCCTAATTCTTCTAATGTTGTCATTATATATTGTGTTGAAATGACATCATCTCTAGCATATAAAGGTACATAATTTACAACTGGCTCACGTGCAATAATTATTCCACATGCATGTGTTGAAGCCTGTCTTGGCAATCCTTCTAAAGCCATTGCTATATCTAATAAATTATGTATATCTCCATTACCTTCATATAAATCTTTTAATTCTTTATTTTGTTCTAGAGCTTTTGCAATTGTTATATGTAATTCATTTGGTATCATTTTTGCAAGTTTGTCTGCTTCTGCATAAGATACATCTAATACTCTTGCTACATCTCTTATTACCATTCTGGCAGACATAGTTCCAAAAGTAATAATCTGTGAAACATGATCCTGTCCATATTTTTCCGCAACATAGTCTATTACATCTTGTCTTTTTTCATAGTCAAAATCTATATCAAAATCTGGCATACTTATTCTTTCTGGATTTAGGAATCTTTCAAAAATAAGTCCATATTTTATTGGGTCAATATCTGTTAT
>CALXZS010000050.1 GCA_944393305.1 uncultured Clostridia bacterium
CTATTTCTACTCTTTTTTTCTTTTTTTGATCTACTCCTGCTATACGAGCCATATTTGCACCTCTTTCTTAAAATTTTTTTTATAAAAGTTTTCTATTTTTATTCTAAAGGTGAAATGCATTAAATAATTATAAAGTAATAACTTAGAAAGGTTTTCATTATTACTTTATTCTTACTTAATCTTTAGAAAAAAACAGAAATATATATAAACACAAATCTAAAATCAGCCGCTTGCTAGATTTGTGTTAATACCAAAATTTAAATTATCCTTGTCTTTGTTTATGCTTAGGATTTTCGCATATAACTCTTATTACACCTTTTCTTTTGATTACTTTGCACTTATCGCACATTTTTTTAACAGATGGTCTTACCTTCATCTTGATACACCTCCCTATTGCTATTATTTAGCTCTCCATGTGATTCTTCCTTTTGTTAAATCATATGGTGAAAGTTCAACTTTTACTTTATCTCCTGGTAGTATTTTTATATAATTCATTCTTAACTTGCCAGAAATATGGGCTAATACTTCATGTCCATTTTCTAATTTAACTTTAAAAAGTGTATTAGGTAATGCTTCTGAAACAACACCTTCAACCTCTATTACGTCTTCTTTAGACATATATTCTTTTTCCCCCTAAATTAATAAGTTTACATAGTAAAAAAACATAAGTAGTTTTTTCACAATAGCTATTATATTATATAATATTTTTATTACAATGTCAATATTTCTGGCTCTTTTTCTGTAATTAAAATCGTATTTTCGTAATGGGCTGACAAACTTTCGTCTAATGTCCATATAGACCACCCATCATCTCCCTCACATATTTCTGCTGAGCCAGCTACAACCATTGGTTCTATTGCAAGTGTCATTCCCGGTTCTAGCCTTATTCCCCTTCCTGCTTTACCATAGTTAGGAATACCAGGGTCTTCATGCATTTCTCTGCCTATTCCATGTCCTTGAAATTCTTTTATTACATCAAATCCATTTTCTCTAACATATGTACCTATGGCACATGAAATATCTCCAAGCCTATTTCCCTTTTTTGCATATTTTATTCCTTCAAAAAATGCTTGTTTTGTAACTTCAATTAGTTTTTTTGCTTCATCAGATACTTCTCCAACAACATATGTCCTTGCACAATCTCCATTAAATCCATCTTTATATGCAACTAAGTCAACACTAATAATGTCGCCTTCTCTTAGAATAGTATGTTTTGAAGGTATTCCATGAATAACATTATCATTAATTGATGCACAAATCGAGCCAGGAAAATCTGGAACTCCTTTTACTCCACTTGGATATCCTTTTTCAGCTGGAATCGCTCCATTTTCTCTCATGGTTTCTTCTGCAATTTTATCTAGTTCCCATGTAGATACACCTGGCTTTATTGCTCTTTCTATTGCTTTTTGAGTAAGATTGGCAATTCTACAAGCTTCTCTCATTTTCTCTATTTCGCTTTTAGATTTAATATATACCATTATTTTGTCCTTTCATCTATAATTTTCACTGCTGATGCTGTTGTTCTTTCTTTTGTATCTTCCAAATATATATTTATATCTATGCTTTCTAATAGTCCTTCTTTGGTATAATAATCAATTAATGGTTCAGTATTTTTATAATAAACATTTAGTCTTTCTTTTATTGTTTCTGGTTCATCATCTTTTCTTTTTATAAGTGGTGAACCACATACATCACATATACCTTCTACTTTTGGAGGCATGAAAATTGTATTGAATGATGCCCCACATTCTTTATTTGAACAAATTACTCTACTTGATGTTCTTTTTATAATATCTTCATCTGGTACTTTTAAATTTATAACTGCTGTAATTTTTTTATTGTTTTCTTTTAAATATTTATCTAAAGCCTCTGCTTGTGGTATTGTTCTTGGGAATCCATCTAGTAGTACATTTTCCATCTTGTCTAGCTTTCCTTCTACCATTGCAATAGTAATTTCATCTGGTACCAATTCTCCCTTTGACATATACTCATTTGCTTTTTTTCCTAATTCTGTTTGTCTTTTTATTTCATCTCTGAAAATATCTCCTGTTGCTAAATGAACTAAATTATATTTTTTGCATAGTTCATTTCCAATTGTTCCTTTTCCGGTTCCTGGAGCTCCTAACATTATAATATACATTTTTTTATCTTCCTTTCTATTATCTTTAGCTATAATATTTTAGTATTTTTTATTGATTTTGTCAAATTTTTTATTTTATCTTTCAGAATGTTCTTTTTTACTTAATTCTACATCTAACAAATTTTTTAGCTGTTCTTTATTTAATTTAAATTTTATCATTACCGATTTTAAAGCAGCATTTCTTTCCATTCCATTTTCCACAAGAATTCTTAAATACGTCATAGGTGTATAGTCTAATGGTTCATATTCTCTAGTTATTAAACCTTTTACATCTTTTGCTTTCTTTCTTCTTTTTGTTTTTAGTCCTTCTCCATTTTTATTATTTTCACTGCGATATATAGTAATTTCTTTTCTTTCATTAAGTTTCATAGCTTGCAATTGATTTATATCTATGTTTATTAATTGTGCAAATTTTTCTAAATCTACATAACTTTTAAAATTACTATGTATATTAAGAATATCTTGAAACGATACTTTTTTGTTTTCATATCCATTCCTAATAATGAAACCTATTATTTCTTCTCTTAGTTTCGATAGTTCATCTTTTGATAAAGTGAATATAGTAACAGTACCTCCATTCCTTTTTATTTTAGAACGTTGAACAGATGTTATACCAAGAATTTCTGCAAATTCTTTTTCTGACATTATATTTTTATATTCTTCATATAATGATAAAAATTCCTTATAACTAATTTTTTTATATGCGTAACCTTGACATCTTAATTTTTTTTCTATTTCTTCTGCACATTGTTTTAATTCTTCTTTATCCGTTTTGAGTATTTTTATTTTTGCACCATTTCTTTTCATGTTTTTTAATGATTCTGCTGAACTTCCTATACTCATTGCAAATTCTTCTTCACTTAAATATTCTGCATATTTTTTGTATAAAATTTGAAATTCATTATAATCAATTACTTCATTATGTGAATGTTCCTGTAATAATTCTGCTTTAATTTTTTTTGCAATTTCTTCAATTTCTTTAAAATTCCATCTTAATATTCTTATTTTATTCCCATTAATTCTTAAATCTTTTAATCCTTTTATATCAAGACCTATTTCTCTTAAAAATTTATCAATAGACCATTCTACACCTATTTCCTTATATAGTTGCATTAAATCATCGTAACTCATTAAATGGTTTCTGTATTTATCCATAACTGATTTTTTCATATTTTTATTTTCTCCTAACCTTTTAAGGTATACATAAATATTGTACTATATTTTTCTTATTATTTCAAGTTTTTCAAAGGTTTTTAGGAATGTTTTCTGAATGAGTGCCCTAAAGTGTATCAAATTATGTCAAGCTGTTTTTTGGAGGTGTCCCCAAAAAAACATATAAAAAGAACCTATCTACGTGAAGATAAGTTCTAATTTTTTCTATCCTAAAAAGCCTTTATAATGTCTCATTACTAATTGTGATTGTAATTGTTGACTTAATTCTATTGCAACACCAACTACGATTAATATTGATGTTCCACCAAATGCGCTATTTATTCCAGCAATACTTGTTAGCATTGGAAGTATTGCTATTGCAGCTAAGAATAATCCACCAAATAGTACTACTTTAGATAATACTGATGATAAATATTCTGCTGTTGGTTTTCCTGCTCTAATTCCTGGAATAAATCCACCATTTTGTTTAATATTATTTGCTACTTCTGCTGGTTGGAATGTCGCATATGTATAGAAATAAGTAAATCCAACAATTAATAATAAATATATGATTGCATTTATAAGTACATATTGCCATCCAACATCTCCAGCTGAACTACTTGCTATTGAAATATTATATATTACTCTCCAGAATCCAGTTTGAGATTCTATATCTGTTGCAAATAATTGTATTATCATTGCTGGGAACGTCATAAATGATGATGCGAAAATTATTGGCATAACACTTGCCATTGCTGGCTTAATTGGTATATGTGTATTTTGTGCACCAACCATTCTTCTTCCAACAACTTTTTTCGAATATTGTACTGGTATTCTTCTTTCAGCAAGTTGTACAAATACAACACCTGTAATTAGCACTATAACTCCAATTACTATTCCTATTACAGTAAGTAAACCTAATGTACTGAATTGTCCATCTACAACTATTTTTTCAGCTATACTCACTACTGCTGATGGTAAGCTAGAAACTATACCTGCAAATATTAACATTGAAATACCATTTCCTACACCTTTTGATGTAATCTTATCTCCTAACCACATAAGTAATGATGTTCCTGCCATTAAAGATATAACTACTACTGCACCTGTTAATGCACTTTCATCAACAAATATTCCTGAAGTTCTATATGATAAATATATACCTAGTCCTTCAACTAAAGCAAGAACTACTGTTATAATTTTAGTTAATCTATCAATTTTTCTTCTTCCTGACTCTCCACCTTCTTTAGTTAATCTTTCTAAAGGTGGTATAATCATACTCAATAATTGTACTACAATTGATGCAGTAATATATGGTGTTATTGACATAGCAAATATTGATAATCTTGAAAAAGCTCCACCAGAAATCATGTTAATCATTCCTGTTACAGTATTTGAATATGAATCCATTGTAGATTCTAGAGTAACCATATCTGCTCCTGGAATTGTTATATAACATCCTAATCTAAATAATACTAATAAAAGTAATGTATATAATAATTTCTTTCTAATTTCTGGAGTTTTTAAAGCGTTTTTTATTGTATTTAGCAACTAAATCACCTCTGCCTTTCCGCCTAAAGCTTCAATTTTTTCTTTAGCAGATTTAGTGAATCTAACAGCTTTTACGTTTAATTTCTTTTCTAGTTTACCAGTTGCTATAATTACGATTCCATCATTTTCTTTGCTTATGATTCTATCTTTTATTAGGCTTTCTGCTGTAACATCAGAAACAGTTGATTTATTAAGCATTGTTAATGTTACTTCTGTATAATTTTTAGCGAATTTATTTGTAAATCCTCTTTTTGGTAATCTTCTATATAATGGTGTTTGACCACCTTCAAATCCACGTCTAACTCCGCCGCCTGATCTTGCTTTTTGTCCTTTATGACCTCTTCCTGATGTCTTTCCTAAACCAGAACCAACTCCACGTCCAACTCTTAATTTTGTTTTATTTTTTTGTGCTGGTTTTAATTCATCTAATTTCATATGGATTACACCTCCTTAATTTTATTATCTTTTTAATCTAGTAGTTTATATTATATCTTCTACTTTTTTTCCTCTTTTTTTAGCTACTTGTTCAATAGTTTGCATGCTTTTTAATCCTTCTATTGTTGCATATACAACATTTCTTGGATTGTTAGTTCCTAGAACTTTAGTTCTAACATCTCTATATCCAGCAAGTTCTAATACTGGTCTAACACTTCCTCCAGTAATAAGTCCTGTACCTTCTTCTGCTGGTTTAAGCATAACACTTGCACTACCAAATTTTCCTATAAATTCATGAGGTACTGTTGTTCCTACTATTGGAACTTCCACTAAATTTTTCTTAGCATCTTCAATAGCTTTTTTTATTGCATCTGGAACTTCTGAAGCTTTACCATTTCCAACTCCAACTTTACCTTTTCCATCTCCAACAACAACTACTGCGCTAAATCTGAAAGTTCTACCACCTTTTACAACTTTAGCTACTCTACTGATAGAAACTACTTTTTCTTTTAATTCAGATTCGTTTTCTTGCACTTGTTTTTCCTCCTTTTCCTAAAAATTCAATCCGCCTTCTCTTGCAGCTTCTGCTAATTCTTTTACAACTCCATGATATACGTATCCACTTCTGTCAAATACTACATCTTTTATTTTTTTGTCTTTAGCTCTTGAAGCTATTAGACTTCCAACTTCTTTAGCAGCTTCTTTATTTGCATGTTTTGTTTTAACTTCTTTGTCTAAAGTAGAAGCACTAACTAATGTAATTCCTTTAACATCATCAATAATTTGAGCATAGATACCTGTATTACTTCTGTACATACAAAGTCTTGGACACTCGCTAGTTCCACTTATTTTTCTACGAACTCTTTTATGTCTTCTATCTCTTTGAAATTTTCTATCTGCCTTTGAAACCATATTTTTCTCCTTTCTTTTACATTATTATATAACAACTTAAAAGTAGTATATTGCAAGGAAAGCAAGTAAAAACTTTTGAAATTATATTTTCTATATATTGAAAAAGTTTTTACGCGACCTTGACGCCGCAAGATGCTGGTTTTAAGTTGTTAGATTTTATTTTTTACCAGTCTTACCTTCCTTACGTCTAATATGTTCTTCAACATATTTGATTCCTTTTCCTCTATAAACTTCTGGTGGTCTCTTACTTCTTATAACAGCTGCTGTTTGACCAACTACTTCTTTATTTATTCCTCTAACAATTATAGAGTTAGGATTTGGTACATCAAATGTAATTCCTTCTGGTGCTTCCATCTCAACAGGATGTGAATAACCTAAGTTCATTACTAATTTTGTTCCTTGTTTTTGTGCTCTATAACCAACACCATTGATTTCCAATGCTCTTGTAAATTCATTTGTTACACCTTCAATCATGTTAGCTATTAATGTTCTTGTTAAACCATGAAGATTTCCATTTTCTTTAGATTCAACTTCTACATTAATTACTTTGTCATTTATATTTACTGTAACTTTATTGCTTAAAGTTCTTTCTAATGTTCCTTTTGGTCCTTTTACAGTAATATGATTTTCATTTAATGTAACTTCAACACCATCTGGTATTGTTATAGGTTTCTTTCCTATTCTTGACATTTTGGATTTTCCTCCTTCTTTGATTTTTTTATTTTTATAACTAATTGAATTAGGATAATTAGTTGAATAATAAAAAATATTATATTTACAATTATATCAATATCCATAAAATGGCATAGTTGAACATATCCATTTTTTGGGGATAATATTCCAACATCATAAGCATTTAGTATATTCCATATATGTAAAATATTTATTATTTCAATTACTGCATAAACTACTTTTTTTATTTTTGATATTCTTTTTATATTTATAAAATATAAAATTATATTAATTAATGCAAATATAATGAATATTATTACTACTACTTTGGGTTCGAATAATACTGCTTCTAACAATTTATAATACCAAGGTGTTACTATTAATGGTATTGTATCTGATGGTATTGGTGGTATACTAGCTCCTTGTACTATTGTTGTCATTATGCTTAATAATATTGATACTATAATTACTACTAATTTAACTTTTCTTTTTTTATTACCATACATAAGCAATAACTTCTCCACCTAATCCTTCTTTTCTTGCATTTTTATCTGTTTTTACTCCCTTAGATGTAGAAATTAAAGCTATTCCTAATCCATTTAATACTTGTGGTAATTCGTCTTTTGAAACATATATTCTTAAACCTGGTTTACTAATTCTTTTTAGACCAGTTATAACTCTTTTACCATTTTCATCATACTTTAATGTAACTCTTAAAATACCTTGTTTTTCATCTTTGATTTCTTCAAATGATGAAATATATCCTTCATCAAATAATATTTGTGCGATTGATCTTTTCATATTTGATGCTGGTATATCAACTGTTGTATGCTTTGCACTGTTTGCATTTCTTATTCTTGTTAGCATATCTGCTATTGGGTCTGTTGTATTCAAAATTTTTCCCTCCTTTTTAGTTTTTTATAATTACCAACTTGCTTTCTTAACTCCTGGAATTTCACCCTTATGTGCTAATTCTCTAAAGCATATACGACAAATTCCATATTTTCTTATATAAGCATGTGGTCTTCCACAAATTTTACATCTGTTATATTCTCTTGTTTTATATTTTTGTGGTTTAGCTTGTTTTACTTTTAATGATTTCTTAGCCATTTGCTCTTAATTTCCTCCTTTTTTATTATTTTTTGAAAGGCATTCCAAGAAGAGTTAATAGCTCTTTTGCCTCTTCATCAGTCTTTGCTGTTGTAACAAAAATTATATCCATTCCTCTAATTTTATCAACTTTATCATATTCTATTTCTGGGAATATTAATTGTTCTTTAACACCCATAGAATAATTTCCTCTACCATCAAAAGAATTAGTTGATACTCCTCTAAAATCTCTAACTCTTGGAAGTGCTACATTGAATAGTTTATATGCAAAATCATACATTTTTCCTTTTCTTAATGTAACTTTAACTCCAACATTAACTCCTTCTCTTAATTTGAAAGCTGCAATTGATTTTTTAGATTTTGTAATTACTGGTTTTTGTCCTGTAATTGTCATTATGTCTTTTACAGCTCCTTCTAATGATTTAGGATCTTCTTTTGTATCACCTAAACCTATGTTTAAAACTATTTTGTCTAACTTTGGAACTTCCATTATTGATTTGTAACCAAACTTTTTCATTAAAGCTGGAACTACTTCTTTCTCATATTGTTCTTTTAATATTTCCATAAGTCTTAAACAGACCTCCTTTCTTCAATTATTTACTTTTCTTTATTTCTGCTCCGCAAGCTTTGCATATACGTACTTTTCCCTCTTCAGTTACTTTGTAACCTACTCTTACAGCTTTTCCGCATTTTGGGCAAACTACTGCAACTTTGCTAGAATTGATTGGATGTTCAGAAGCTATAATTCCTCCTTCTTCTCCTGCTCTTCTAGGTTTTGTTGCTCTTTTTCTTATATTTACATCTTTTACAATGATTTTATTTTTCTTAGGAATTACTTCTAATATTTCTCCAGTTTTTCCTTTATCATTTCCAGATAATACTTTTACATTATCTCCTTTTCTTAATTTCATGTATTTCACCTCTTTCTATTATAAAACTTCTGG
>CALXZS010000051.1 GCA_944393305.1 uncultured Clostridia bacterium
GGGTATCGCCAAGCGGTAAGGCATCGGACTCTGACTCCGACATTCCTAAGTTCGAATCTTAGTACCCCAACCAAAATAAAGACCTGCACCTAGATTTTTGATGTTTTCTAGGTACAGGTCTTTCTTTTCATTCAGCTTCGTTTGCACTCATCATGAATTAATCCTTGCGGAGTAATCCATTCATTGCCAATAATTTCACTGAATTTCTTTCCGCACATCGGACATTTTGTATGCGCAATCCAACTAGACCATCCCTGCGTCTCTTGGATTTTTACAACGTCCGTATACGTACTCCATAATTGGACCGATGTAGCAAACTCAAGGTTCAAATTATCATTTGGATTTCCCTCAACGACTAATACAGCTTTATTGCGAGTAATAACATATTTTCCCCACAATACCACTTCGTCATGAAGGGAACTTTGTTTGATAATTCCCTTGAATTCATACAGCATTAAAGCATTCCGACCATTAAGCAGTTTTTTTACCTGCTCTATTTCGTTCATGGAATTCCTCCTTATCTTTTGTTATCCTTGCAATAGCATGGATCGTTCAACCGAGAACTATATATATTATACACCCGTTTACATAAAAAGTAAATATCCCAGAATGTACTTTTTACATTCTGGGACTTCTTTTTTATATTCTTATTCTGTTCTTAAAGCTCTTACAGGGTCTCTTTTACTTGCCATTTTAGCTGGTATTAGTCCAGCAATCATTGTAAGGAACATACTAATTAAAACTAATATTATTCCTGCTTGCCAAGGTAAGAAAGCTTCCACATTTACACCTGTAACTGACATAATTATACTATTAATTGGTATTGTAAGCAATACTGTCACACCAATTCCTATTAGTCCAGATACTAAACCTGTAATGAAAGTTTCTGCATTAAATACTCTTGAAATATCTTTTTTAGATGCACCTATCGCTCTTAAAATTCCAATTTCTTTTGTCCTTTCTAATACAGAAATATATGTTATTATTCCAATCATAATTGATGAAACTATTAATGATATTGCTACAAATGCAATTAATACATAGCTTATTGTATCTACTATTGTTGATACTGAGCTCATCATAATTCCAATTGTATCTGTATAGTTTATTTTATCATTTTCATTCTCCTGATTGTTGTTATATTCTGTAATACTATTAGAAATTGCTTCTTTTGAATCAAAGTCTTTAGGGTATATATTTATTGCACTTGGCGAATTTAAATCTATAACACCTAATTTTTCAAGGTTATTTTCATAAGAAGCTTCACTATTTTCTGTATATGCCTCCATTAATTTACTTAAATCTTCTGCATTCATTGAAGCTAATGCCATTTTTTGTTCAGTAGTTAAACTATCTAAGCTAAAATCTTCTTCTTCTCCATCTTTTGGAAAATCTAATCCTGTAAATACATTTACATCTGGATTGTCTTTTTGTTCTTTTACAATTTCTGTTTCATTAGCTTTATTTGCTACATATTCAGTTAAATCCTTTGTATAACCTATACCACCTTGTGTGTTACTACTTACGCTTTCTTCTTTCTGTTTTATAATTCCAACAACTTTTAATTCTTCTGCATTTTCTAATTTTTCTTTTAAATACTCTTCATTTTCACTTTTATCTACCCATGCACCATTTTCTTTATTATATAAATCTGCATTTAGTAACAATTTAAATGATAAATTTAATAAATCATCATAAGTATATGAGGTTTCTTCTGATTTTTCTACTTCTTCTCCATTTTGTATTTTATTCATTTTATCTTCTAATTCATCTTGATTTTTTAAACCTAATGAATACAATGTGTAATCACTTATTTCATTATCTTTATCAACAATTACAACTACTTCATTATAGTTTTCTGGCCATTTACCTTGTAATAGTTCATATTGCAAGTCTAACATTTCTTGATTATCAAAAAGTTCACTAAATACATTTACATCACTCATCATAGTCGAACCATACATTTGATTTCCCGCTTCTACCATTGTTTCCATTCCAACTCTATTCATTACTTGGCTTGGATTTACTTGCACAACTCCATTAGTAGTATCTGATTTGTATATATTTAAATCTAAATCATAACTATATTTTATGGCATTTGCATATGGCTTTATTTTATCTGTATTTTCAATATATTCCTTAAATTTTGCCAAATTATTTGTTTTTACTTCACTTGACATTGCTGTAAGCATTGAATCCATTATGTTTCTTGAATAAATTGTATTAGCTTCTTGATTTATATTCTCTTCACTGCTAGAGGTATCCATTAAACTTGTCATCATCCCACCTAGGTCAATTGTTGATTCTTGTAGTGTTACAGGATATGATGCAAGTGTATCTTCTTCTATGCTATTAATATAATTTTGAACACCCGCAGAAAGTGATAATATTAGTGCTATACCTATAATACCAATACTTCCCGCAAATGCTGTAAGTATTGTCCTACCTTTTTTTGTCATTAAATTATTCAAACTCAATGATAACGCTGTAAGAAAACTCATTGATGGCTTTTTCTTTTTATCATCTTCTTTTGGATTCTCTTTTTCTCCATCATATGGATTACTATCATCTATTATATTTCCATCTAATATTTTTACTGTTCTTGTAGCATATTTTTCAGCTAACTCTGGGTTGTGTGTTACCATTATTATTAAATGCTCTTTTGAAATCTCTTTCAAAATCTCCATAACTTGAACACTGGTTTTTGTATCTAATGCTCCTGTTGGCTCATCTGCCAATATTATATCTGGGTTATTTACTATCGCTCTGGCAATTGCGACTCTTTGCATTTGACCACCAGAAAGTTCATTTGGTCTTTTATGTATTTTATCTCCAAGACCAACTTTTTCTAAAGCTTCTATCGCTCTTTTCTTTCTTTCCTTTTTTGAAACACCCGAAATTGTAAGTGCAAGTTCAACATTTGATAGTATACTTTGATGTGGAATTAAATTATAACTTTGGAATACAAATCCGATACTATGATTCCTATATGTATCCCAGTCCTTATCTTTAAATTCTTTGGTTGATTTTCCATTAATTATTAAGTCTCCACTTGTATAATGATCTAATCCACCAATAATATTTAATAATGTTGTTTTACCACATCCACTTTGACCTAATATTGCAACAAATTCATTTTCTCTAAATTTTATACTAATTCCTTTTAAAGCCCTTACTGTTTCATTTGATGTAACATAATCTTTTTTAATATCTTTTAATTCTAACATAACAATCTCCATTTTTATATTATAATTGTATAGATTACATATATAAATGATTTTTTTGTCACAACTTAAAAGCTTTAATTATATTTTTATCTTTAATATATGTTCTCGAACATTTCAAGTGAGCGTAGGCGACGTAGGAGCGGAGCGTAACGTGCGAGCGCTGAGCGAAGCGAACCGTGAAGTGAAATGTGAAAGAATGTATATTAAAGTTTAAGTAAATTATTTAAACTGTGAATTATTTATATATGTAATCAATAATAATATTATACATATATGTTTAGTTTTATACTTATATGTGAATATTTCGTGAATTTTATACTCCTCTAAAATCAAAATTTGGGACATACTCTTCTTCATGTTTACCTAAATCTTGCATATATCCATTTTCTAAACCGATAGAATACATATATTTTTCTACTTCTCTATATTCTTTTAATGAAATTTTCCTATTGATTTTATCAATTTCTTTAGCTTTATATGTAGGAAAATATTGTGCCATTACACTTACATATGTCTCTTTTGGCATATTGTCTTTTATCCATTTTAATATTCTCTTTGTGTTTTGTATATAACTTGGTAATATTAAATGTCTAATAATTACCCCTCTTTGTATTATACCTTTGTCATCAAATTTTGGACTACCTACTTGTCTATACATTTCTTTTATGACTTTTGTTGCTATTTCAAAATATTTTGGTGCTGATGAATATTTTATTGCAAGTTCATCTGAATAATATTTTAAATCTGGCAAATATACATCCACATATCCTTCTAGATCTTTAAGAGTTTCTATACTCTCATATCCATTTGAATTATATATTATTGGTATATTAAGACCTTTATTTCTTGCAATTTTTATAGCTTCAATAATTTGGTAAGCATACGTTGTTGGTGTAACTAAATTTATATTATTAACTTTCTTTTCTTGCTCTTCTATAAATATTTCTGCAAGTCTTTCTATTGTTATTTCTTTACCTTTGCCTTCATTACTTATTTCATGATTTTGACAAAATACACATCTTAAATTACAATTACTAAAAAATATGGTTCCTGATGATTTTGTATATTTTCCAATACCACTAATACAAGGTTCTTCGAAATCATGCTGAGATACTAAAGCTATTTTTATTTTATCTCCAACATTGCAAAAACCTTTTTCACCTTTTATTCTATTTACTTTACATTTTCTTGGACATATTTCACATTTTTCTAACATAGCAAAAATATTATAGCACATTTTGTTATTTTGTGATATAATGTTTTTGTTTTTTTGCAAAAGGAGGCTAAAATATGTTAACACAACCAAAATTAGAAAATGGAATTTTCGAGGATACTTATAGAACAAGTTTTACTCAAACAGGTATTTATGATGTAGTAACTAATAAGTCTATTTTATCTATTTTAGAAAATATAGCTGGAGCTCATAGTGCCTATGTTCATTATACTTTTGAAAATTTATCTAAGCAAAATTTGACTTGGGTTCTTTTGAACTGGAAACTACAAGTTTTAAAAAGAATTAAAGCAGATACTAATATAAAGGTACAAACTTGGGGTAGATCTGCTACTAAAATTATTGTTAATAGAGATTTTAAAGTTTTTGATGAGGAAGGTACTCTATGTGCAATTGCTACTTCTAAATGGTGTTTATTAGACACTACTACTGGTAAAATTGCTAAATTACCTGAAAATATAGCTGAAATTTATCATGGTTTTCATGATGAATCAGTTTTTGGTATTGAAGATGTTCCAAAACTTGAAGAGCCAAAACTTGAACCACTAAATGTAGACAGCTATAAAATTCGTAGATTTGATTTAGACTTGAATAAGCATGTTCATAATTTGAATTATCTTAATATTGCTTATGAATTACTTCCTGAAGATGTTTATGATGGAAGCGAACTTAATAATGTTGAGATTTTATATAAAAGAGAATTAAAATATGGAGACATAGTTAAGTCTTACTTATATAATCAAGATGATTCATATATTATTGTATTAAAAAGTGAAGATAATTCTATTCTTCATTCAATTATTAAACTTTTTTAAATTTATTGACTTTTTTATTGCATTATGTTATAATTTTATGTATATCAACTCCTTATGGAGTCAAGAAAGGAGTGTAGTGGTAGTGGCAATGCCATGGATGGGTAGCATATCCAATTTTTCCATCAGGTTTCAATATGACATTGACCTTGATGGAAAATTTCTCTGGTTTACACTTGCCTGTGAAAGCCAGATGGACAAAAAGGGCAATCCTTATCTTCGGATAAGTATTTGCCCGGAGTCGGAGATGTCCAGCGAGCAAGCTAAGTCGTTTTATGGCGATCTACACGCTGATATTCTCGTTCAGTGGGATCTTTTACTCCCTGCTCTGGATGAAAAAGCAGAGTGTCACCAAGAGTTGGAAAAGAGCAATATCAGCATAGACTTTAGTCCTGACAAAGGACTTGAAGTTAAAAAGTATGATATTTCCGACAAAAAGAGCCAAGAGGTATTCCTGAAAATCCAGAGAATCTTCTCTGAATTTATGGAATATTAAAACTTGACTCAGCACATTCCTTTTCCCCCACCCGCGACAGCCGGTGGGGGATTTCTTTTATTTTTCGTTTTTATTGCATTTTTTCATATTTCATGTTATACTTTTATGTACATTAACTCACTTATGTGAGACAAGAAAGGATGAAAGAAAAATGGTTCCGTATATAAAGGATATATACGAAATTTCTATGAGCCTCGAATATCCATTTGGGGACCGGACCAGACTTGTAAACATCTATATGGAAAACACAACAATTTTCCAATTCAAGATGAATACATCTGTGAGAATGAATGAGAAAGACGCTCAAATTCTCTATTCCGACATCAAAGATGTCTTGAAGAAAAAATGGGGTATTAAGCAGCTTCCCGATTTGGATTCCACTGGCATTATTAATTGCAATATTAAAAATGTCGGTAAAATCTCCTTTGACTCTCGGAAAGGTTTTCAATTAACCAACTCTCATCTTAGCTATGAGGAGGGTCAAAAAGTAATCTGGAAAGTGCTTCGGATTTTGGAAGAACTTTCTGTGAACTAATTCTTTCGCACATTCCTTTTCCCCCACCCGCGACAGCCGGTGGGGGATTTCTTTTATAGAGCAGAGAATTGTCAATTGAAAAAACAAACACACAAAATTGTTACTTTTTTGAATTTATATTGATTTTTCACCTATTTCATGTTATACTTTTATGTATATCAACCCATTTTTATGGGATAAGAAAGGAAGAAGTGGTAATGTCCATTATATCGAATGTAAGTAAATTCTTTATCGTGTTTACCTACAATGAATTGCCTGGTGAACCGGTAAAATTTACGATTAACATCATTAATGGAAAAACATTAAAAATTCGGCTTATCCCGATTGATGGTTTTACCGTCAATCAAGCGCGAGTGATGTATAAAAATCTGCGTCGCTACATTAAAGCTGAATTTCTAACTACAATTCCCGAACTTGGAAAGAAGGTGGACGTTGATTCTCAAATAAAGAAAAACGTTCACATTCGTTATTCACAAGTTGGCGGATTGGATGTAAAAATCGAAGACCTTCCTAACGAAGAGGAAGAAAAAATTTGTTGGAAAATTGTTAAGCTTATTTATGAGCTTAATAATAAATGATTACCAAACCTTTTCCCCCACCCGCGACAGCCGGTGGGGGATTTCTTTTATTTTTCTTTCAAATATTTTTTTAATAAAAATGTCAAGAAATAAGGAAATGTGTAAAATTTTCCATTAAATCCTATATTTTTATTGCATAATTTTATTCCATATTTAATGTCTTTATACAAATTACTATCTATCAAATTATTTAGCGAAATAGTAGCATTATTATTTGCTTTTACTTCAACAGGGATCAATGAATCTTTATCTCTTACCATAAAGTCCATTTCAATTTTTTTGCTATCATTCTTATAAAAATATAAATCATATCCTTCTTTCACAAGCATATCGCTTACTATGTTTTCATATAAAGCACCTTTATATGTATTCATATTTTCATTATTTCTTAAATCATCTTGAACTTCTTCATCTAATGAACCAATTAAAAGTCCTGTATCTGCAAAATATAATCTATAATTGTCTGGATTGTAGTTACCTTTCAATGGAAGACTTGCTTGCTCCATTGCATAAGAAATATTTACTATTCCCGCATTTGCAAGCCATTCAACTACTCCTACGTATTCTCTATTTCTTGCTCCCTCTGCTATTTTAGATATTTGAAATTTTTTATTCTCATTTCCTAAAAAAACTGGTACTTTTCTATAACAATTTAATATTTTTGCTTTGTCTAGTCCTCCTGCATATTTTGTTATATCTTCTTCATAATCCAGTAAAATCTGTTGTTGCATTTTTAAAATTCCGCTAAAATTTTTATTTTCCACAAATTCACTTACTATTGCAGGCATTCCTCCTACTATCATATATTCTTTAAAGTTTGAAATCATTATATTATATTGCATATTACTTAGAGGCATTAGTTCTATCATGTGTTTATATAAATCATCAATTTGTTCACTACTATATCCTTTTGCCCACAAAAATTCTTCAAAATCCAAAGATCTCATTATATAATCTTCTTTATTTCCAACACTATTTGATTCTATTTCATTATAATTAATTCCCATTAAAGAACCAGAACAAATAACATCATATCTGCCATCTTCTTTAAAAGCCTTTAATGATGTAGCTGTACTTACACATTCTTGCATTTCATCAAAAAATATTAATGTATCATGTTCATTAATTTCAAGTTCTGGCATTTTTAATGTTATATTTTTTATTATGTTGTCAACCTCAAAACCTTCTTCAAAAATTGTTTTAAATTGTGGTTGAAATACAAAGTTTATCTCTATAAATGTTTTATAATTATTTTTCCCAAAATTTCTAATAGCATTTGTTTTCCCTATTTGCCTTGCTCCTTTTATTATCAAAGGTAATCTATTTTCATTTTTTTTCCATTCTATAAGGTAATTATCAATTTTTCTTTTCAATCTTCCCATAATTTTACCTCCTATAAAGTAATCCTATCACATTTTCAGATAACTTTCAATGGCTTTATTTCACATTTTTAGATAATTAATATATAATTGTTACCATTCACAACTTTAATTTTATTTTTAACTTTAATATATGTTCTTGAGCATTTCAAGTGAGCGTAGGCGACGTCGGAGCGAAGCGTAACGTGCAAGCGCTGAGCGAAGCGAACCGCGAAGTGAAATGTGAAAGAATGTATATTAAAGTTTAAAGCAATTTATTTAAACTGTGAATGGTAACTTTCGAATTCGTTTAGTAGTTGTTCTCTACATTTTTCTTCAAATGTATCATCCAACTTTTCTAATTTTTCTTTTTCATTATATTTTCTCTCTAAACAATATGAAATTATATAGTCTGCTACATCTGGATTTTTAGAAAGTAGTGGCCCATGCAAATATGTTGCAATTACATTTTTTTTCATATAACCTTCTTCTATATCTTCAAATTTATTGCCATTTCCATATAATACTTTTCCAAACGGAGATTTTATATCATAAGTTTGTCCACCATGA
>CALXZS010000052.1 GCA_944393305.1 uncultured Clostridia bacterium
AGCTGTGAATAGTAACAATCTATAATATATATTTTTTAATTGTATGAGCTGTAAATTGCAACAATTTTATTCTACATTTTTCATAGATAATTTTACCTTTTGCCTATCATTATCTATTCCTATTACTTTAACTTTTACAATGTCCCCAATTGATACTATATCACTAGGTTTTTTTACAAATTTGTCACTTAATTCTGAAATATGTACTAAACCATCATGTTTTACACCAATATCTACAAAAGCTCCAAAATCTGTTATATTTCTTACAGTTCCAGTTAGTACCATTCCTTCTTTTAAATCTTCAAATTTTAGTACATCACTTCTAAGAATTGGTTTTGGCATATCTTCTCTTGGATCTCTTCCTGGTTTAGATAACTCTTTTATTATATCTTCTAAAGTCATTTCTCCAATATCTAATTCTTTTGATAATTCTTTTATTTTTACTTTACTTAATTCTGATTTTATTTTTTCTAGTTTATCTTTTTCAAGTAATTCTTCTTTTTTATATCCTATTTTATTTAATAATTTTTCAGTAACCTCATAACTTTCTGGATGTACTGCTGTTATTTCTAATGGATTTTTTCCTCCTGGAACTCTTATAAATCCTGCGCATTGTTCATATGCAACATTTCCCAATTTAGGAACTTTTAATAGTTCTTTTCTTTCTTTTAGTTTTCCATTTTCATCTCTATATTTAACAATATTTTTAGCAATAGTTTTATTTATACCTGAAACATATGATAAAAGTGAGGCAGTTGCAGTATTTACATCAACTCCAACTGTATTTACCGCATCTTCTACAACTCCAGTTAAGCTTTCAGACAATTTTTTCTGGTCTACATCATGTTGATATTGCCCTATGCCTATTGCTTTTGGGTCTATTTTTACGAATTCAGCAAGTGGGTCTTGAAGCCTTCTTGCAATTGAAATTGCTCCTCTTAATGATACATTTAAGTCCGGATATTCTTCAGTAGCAAGCTTTGAAGCAGAATAAACAGATGCACCCGCTTCGCTTACTATTGTATAATATACATTTTTATTTAGAGTTTCTTTAACTTTTTTCAAAGTATTAGCAACAAATATTTCCGATTCTCTTGATGCTGTACCATTTCCTATTGCTATCATTTGAATATTATCTTTTACAATAAGCTTTATTAATTCTTTTTCTGCCCCTTCTATATCATTTTGAGGTTCTGTTGGATATATAACTCCTGTATCTAAAACTTTTCCAGTTTCATCTATTACAGCTAATTTACAACCAGTTCTATAAGCTGGGTCGAAGCCAAGAACTGTTAAACCTTTTAGTGGTGCACCAAGTAATAGTTGTTTTGCATTTTTTCCAAACACTTCTATTGCTTGTTTATCCGCTTTTTCAGTTAAATCAGCTCTAATTTCTCTATCTAATGAAGGTTCTATTAATCTTTTAAAACTATCTTCTATTGTATCTAATAAAATTTCTTCATATTTAGGATTTTTTATTACTTTTTTGGCAATATAACCTATAATTTTTTCTACTGGTTTATCTATTGATACTTTTAAGAACTCTTCCTTTTCTCCTCTATTAATAGCTAATATTCTATGACTAGGTATCGTACTAATTTTTTCAGTATATTCGTTATACATACTATATGTAGGATTTTCTTTTTTTATGTTTTTAGTAGATATTGTACCTTCTCTATAATACATTTTTTTAATTTGTTTCCTAAAATCCGCATTATCCGAAAATTCCTCAGCCAAAATATCTTTTGCTCCTTGAATTGCCTCTTCTTCTGTTTTTACTTCATCATTTAAGAATTTCTTTGCAATTTCTTCTAATGGTTTAGTTTCTTTTTGCTCTTTAATTATTTGTGCCAAAGGTTCTAATCCTTTTGCTTTGGCTACTGTTGCTCTAGTCTTCTTCTTTTGCTTATATGGTCTATATATATCTTCTACTTCAGCTAATGTTTTAGCTGTTTCTAAGTTGTTTACAATCTCGTCTGTTAGCTTTCCTTGATTTTCAATTGAAGTTTTAACTTCTTCTTTTCTTTCTTCTAAGTTTCTTAAATATTTTAGTCTTTCATCTAAATCTCTTAAAACTTCGTCGCTTAATCCTCCTGTAACTTCCTTTCTATATCTTGCAATAAATGGTATGGTATTTCCTCCATCTATTAATTCTATTGTTTTTTCTACTTGATAATTTTTAATATTTAATTCATTTGCAATTGTTTCTACTATGTTCATAAAATCTTCATTCCTTTCTCACTTCGCTCCAAGGCACACATAGTTATGAAAGTATTTTTTCTACATATACTTTATCATTTACTGCTACCACAGTATATTTGTGCAATTTTTCTATTTCCTTTATTTCTTCATAATTGCTATATTTAAGTATTTGTTCTTTCGCCTCTTTTTGTTTTTCTTTTAACTTATTTTCTTCACCTTTTTTCAAATACTTAAATTCTACCATTACTGAATTATATCCTTTGCTTCTGTCTCTTGGTACTAATAATATGTCTGGATACTCTCTTTGTACTTCTAGTTCTGATTTTACTGTATAGATTTTTAGGTTCATTGATATACAATAAAATATTAATTTTACATATTTCTCATCAAATCTTTGGTAGTCTCTATTTGATAAGTTATTTAAATATTTTTGCAATATTTCTGTTATTTTATCTATTTTTCCTTCTAATGCTATTTGTCTTAATATTTCATTGTATTCATCATTATCTATTCTCATGTGAGCTTCATCGTCTATTAATTTTATAAAGTAGTCTGAATATATCTCTCTCATTACCTTATTTGGCACCTTTAACTCTGGCATACCTAGCTCTTCATCTACTATTGTTAAATAACCTAAATAATATAACATTGAAACTAGATCTGTGTCTGTAAATTCCATTGCCGGGTTAAACTTTTGAGTTATTTCGGATACTATTCCTTCTCCTGATACTGTTTTTTCAATTATTTCTGCTCGTTTTTCTCCTTTGCACAAATCTAGCATCTTTCCTATTTTACTATAATCACTTGCTATGTTTACATCTACCAAGTTTCTTGGAAATTCTCTATTTTCTATATAACTGTCTAAAAAGTACAGGCACATATTTGAATTATATATTCTCTCTTTTCCCTCTAATGAAAATTTGTATCCATCATAATATTCTCTCATTATCGGTAATAATTTTACCTGTTTTTCTTCTGGTAATTCTTGATTATTCATCAAATCTTGTAATTCATCTTCTGTAAACCCTAGCATTTCATTCAATTTCGCATCTTGCGTTTTGTCTGAGCAAATATTAAATCCAGATGTTAAACTGTCTAAGGTAATTGGAGCTACTCCTGTTATAAATATTCTGTCAATTACTGTTTCTGTTCCTTCTTTTAACACTTCATACCATTTTCTTACTTTTCCATTTTTAGATACTAGGCTTTTGAACTTATCTGTATTAAATCCTAAAAGTTCATTCGCAAAATGGTCATATTCGTCTATTATGACATATATTTTTTGGTTTGGCTTTTGAAATTTAAATGCTTCTATTATACTTCTAAGCATTCCTTCTGGAGTTAACTCTGGATTTGTATAAAAGTCAATATTATAATTTTTAGCAAATCCATCTATTGATATCATTACTTTTTCTTTAAAACCTTTCATTGTTGATTCTTCATCTGAGGTGTCTATTCCTGAAAAGTTAAATCTTAGTATATGATAGCTATTTTTTAAATTTGTTGGATGCTTGCCTATATATGTATCTTTATATAATAGTTCAAATTTGTCTTTTTTCTTTATATCGTAATAATTTTCTATTGTACTTGTAAATAATGTTTTTCCAAATTTTCTTGGACGCAAAAACATTATTCTTTTTTGTGCCATATTTTCAAGCATTTCTATATATTTTGTTTTATCTACATAATAGTAATTATCCTCTATCAATTCTTCATAATTACTTATTCCATAAGGTAATTTTTTTATCATAATAAATTATTCTCCTTTCACAAGAGATTTTTTCTATTTATTATGGTATCACAAATTCCTTGTTTTAACAATAGAAAAAGAAAACTTTTTCAAGTAGGGACGGTCCTTAAACGAAAATTTCTTTTTATATGTGTTTATTTTTCCAACCATATAAAAATTTTCATTTAAGGACCGTCCCTACTTGAAAATTAATCTATTTCGATTGCTCCAGTATATAATGCATAGTACATTCCTTTTTTACTTATTAATTCTTTATGATTTCCTCTTTCTAATATTCTTCCATGGTCTAAAACCATTATTAGATCTGAGTTTCTTATTGTTGATAATCTATGTGCTATTACAAATACTGTTCTACCTTTCATTAAGCCGTCCATACCTTTTTGAACAATTTGTTCTGTACGTGTATCTATACTTGATGTTGCTTCATCTAGTATTAGTACAGGTGGATTGTATAGAGCTGCTCTTGCTATTGAAAGTAATTGTCTTTGTCCTTGTGATAATCCCTCTCCGCTTCCAGATATAACTGTATCATAGCCATTTGGTAAATTTCTAATAAAGTGGTCTGCATTTGCAAGTTTTGCTGCTGAAATTACTTCTTCATCTGTTGCATTTAGGTTTGCGTATTTAATATTGTCTTTTATTGTTCCTGTAAACAAGCTTGTATCTTGCAAAACCATACCAAGTGATTTTCTTAAATCTTCTTTCTTTATTTTCTTTATATTTATTCCGTCATATCTAATTTTACCATCTTGAACATCATAGAAACGATTTATTAAGTTTGTAATTGTAGTTTTTCCTGCACCTGTTGCACCAACAAATGATACTTTTTGACCTTCTTTTGCTTCTAAAGTAATATCATGAAGTACCATTTTATTTGGAGTATATCCAAAGTTTACGTTTTCAAATTCTACATGACCACGTAATTTAGTGTATGTAACTCTTCCATCATGATGTGGATGTTTCCATGCCCAAAGTCCTGTTCTTTCTTTGCTTTCAACTAATTTTCCGTTTTCCATTTTTGCATTTACTAATGTTACATATCCTTCATCAACTTCTTTTTCTTCATCAATTAATGCAAATATTCTTTCTGCTCCAGCTAGTGCCATTATTACTGAGTTCATTTGTTGAGATACTTGGCTTACTGGGTTTGTGAATGATTTTATATATTGTAAAAATGCAGCTATACTACCTATACTTAATATATTATTTACTGATAACATACCACCAATTATTGCAATAAATACATATCCTAAGTTTCCTATATTTGCAATACATGGCATTAAAATATTGGCATATATGTTAGCATTTGTACTACTATCACATAGTTCTTCGTTTAATTTATCGAATTTTTCTTTAGATTCTTCTTCATAATTAAATACTTTAACAACTTTTTGACCTTCCATCATTTCTTCTATATAGCCATTGACTTTACTAATGTCATCTTGTTGTTTTACGAAATATTTTGAACTGTTTCCACCAAAATATCTTGCACAGAATATCATTAGTACAACCATTCCTAATACTATTAATGTTAAATATACATTGGTTGTAAACATTGATATTAATACACTTGCCATTGTAATAATTGCTGAAAATACTTGAGGTATACTTTGACTTATCATTTGTCTTAAAGTATCAACATCATTTGTATACGTACTCATAATTTCACCATGTGCATGTGTATCAAAATATTTTAGAGGTAGAGTTTGCATATGATTAAACATATCTTCACGTACTTTTCTTAAAACACCTTGAGAAATGTTTATCATTAGTCTATTGTATAGATATGTTGCTGTTATACCAATTAGGTACATTCCTCCCATGCCTAAAACTGCCATAAACAAATTACTTAAATCTGGGTTTTGCTGTCCCATTAGAGGAGTTATATAGTCGTCTATTAATTTTTGTAAGAACTGAATTCCCATTACATTAGCAATACTACTTACTATAATGCTTATTATAACTATAACAAATTGAACTTTATATGTTCCTGTTGCGTATTTTAAAAGTCTTTTGACTGTACTAAAATTTATGCCACTTGTTTTCTTTTTGCTATTTTTTTCATTTTTCTTACTCATTATCTTCTCCTCCTTTCATTTGTGAATTATATACTTCCCTATATATTTTATTAGTTTTTAATAATTCTTCTGAAGTTCCAATACCACTTATTTTTCCTTCATCAAGTACAATTATTCTGTCTGCGTCTTCTACTGATGTAACTCTTTGAGCAATAATTATTTTTGTTGTATTAGGTATTTCTTCTCTAAATGCTTTCCTAATATAACTATCTGTTTTTGTATCAACAGCACTTGTTGAATCATCTAATATTAAGATTTTTGGCTTTTTAAGAAGTGCTCTTGCAATACATAGTCTTTGTCTTTGACCTCCAGATACATTAGTACCACCTTGCTCTATCATTGTATCGTATTTTTCTGGGAATTCTTGTATGAAACTATCTGCTTGTGCTAATTTACAAGCTTTTTCTAGTTCTTCATCATCTGCATTTTCATCTCCCCATCTTAGGTTTTCTGATATAGTACCTGAGAATAATACATTTTTTTGTAAAACCATTGATACAGCGTCACGAAGTGATTCCATATCATAATTTTTTACATCTACTCCACCAACTTTGACAGTACCTTTTGTAGCATCATATAGTCTTGGAATAAGTTGAACAAGTGTTGATTTTGAACTTCCTGTTCCTCCTATTATACCTATTGTTTCACCTGATTTTATTTCTAAATTAATATCTTGCAAAGCATATTTATTTGGGTCTTTTTCATCACTATATGCAAAGCTTACGTGTTCAAATGTTATAGAACCATCTTTGATTGTTTTTATTGCATTTTTCTTGTTTTTGATAGCTGGTTCTTCATCTAATACTTCTACAATTCTTTCTGCTGAAGATTGAGCCATAATTATCATTACAAATACCATTGAAAGCATCATTAAGCTCATAAGTATTTGCCAAGCATATGTAATTAAGCTAGATAATTCACCTGTTTGGAATGTGCCTTCAATTATGTATTTTGCACCAAGCCATGAAATTATTAATACTGAAAAATATACAACAAATTGCATTATTGGACTATTAAAAGCAATTATTTTTTCTGCTTTTTTAAAATAGTTATATACTTCATTATTAACTTCTTCGAATTTTTCTTCTTCATGCTTTTCGTTTGCATATGCTTTTACAACTCTTATACCGCCAACATTTTCTTGAACAACTCTGTTTAGTTTATCATATTTTTTGAATACCTTTTCAAAGTTTGGATGTGCTTTTATTGCTATATAAAATAAAGCTACTCCTAGAACTGGTATTGATACTAAGAATACACAAGAAAGTCTTGCATCAATGCTGAATGCCATTAATAATGAAGCAATTAGCATGACCGGTCCTCTAATTAATATTCTTATTATCATCATGAATGCCATTTGAACATTTGTTACATCTGTTGTTAGTCTTGTTATTAAGCTTGATGTTGAAAATTTGTCTATATTTTCAAATGAATAGTCTTGAATTTTATAAAACATTCCTTGTCTTAAATTTTTTGCAAATCCTGATGATGCTTTTGCTGCAAATCTTCCAGATAACATACCAAATGCTAATGACATAATAGCTGAAATTGTTAGTAATATTCCTACTTCTAATATGTATTTTATATCACTATTTGGTATTCCCACGTCAATTATTTTTGACATAAGTAAAGGAATAATTACTTCCATTACTACTTCTAAGATTACAAATATTGGTGTTAATATACTTGCTTTTTTGTACTCTTTGATATAACTTGCTAATTTCTTTATCATTTTTTCTCCTTCCTTTCTTGATTTAGCTTACAAATGGTATTAAGGCTATTTAAAAAGAACAAATATTATTTGTTCCTTCCTCTAATTTATATTCTTTGACATTTTGGATAATATCCTTAAAAATTCTTTAATTTCTTTTTCAGATAAATCCTTTCTTAAATTTTTTTCGCTTTCTTTGATTACTTTTTCTATTTCTTTTTGGATTTCAAGTGCCTTTTCAGTTAGTTTTATACTTTTTAGTCTTGCGTCAGCATTTTCTTTTTCTCTTTTTATTAATCCTTGCTTTTCCATAAGTTGCAGTATTCCTGTTGCCGTTGCTCTTCTCATATCAAAATCTTTTTCGATGTCTTTAGCATAAACTAAACCTTTTTTTGATTTTTTATATATGTAACCAAGAATTGCACTTTGAACACCTGTTAGATTATATTTATTTACAACTGTGTCCATTTTTCTTTTTATCTGCCTTGAGACTATATGAATTTTTAATCCAATGTCTTGTTTATCCATTTGTTAGCCTCCTAACATATATATACTACAACAATTATAAAAATATGTCAAGTATTTTTTTGAAGTATTGAAAAAAATACTTATGTTCTGTTATACCGACATCTTAGTATAGCATTAAGTTCTATATTATACTTTTTTATATTTCTGATAATTGTTTTGTATTCGTTCACATTATGTTAATTTTATAAAAAGCTTGCAAAAAATAAAGTACCATATAGGCACTTTATCTGCTTCTATCATCTTTATCTTGAATGAATGATTGATATAGTTTTCTTAATTGTTCACCAGTAATATTTATTACTTTCCCACCTTTAGGATTAATCTTTTCATTACCAAATACAACCCAAATAACATTTCTAACTGTTTCTCTAGGCATATCAGCTTCTCCATCTGTAAATATTATTTTGTTTGGTGCTTTTCTTGAAAAAGCTCCGACTGCTACATTAAAATCTGTTCCTCCACCTATTGG
>CALXZS010000053.1 GCA_944393305.1 uncultured Clostridia bacterium
CTGAACTAAGAGAAAAAGCAATAATGGATGAAAAGGCAATTAGAAAAGCAGGTTATGTCCATGGAATGGAAGAAGGGCTTGAAAAAGGGATCGAAAAAGGGAAAGCACTTGGCGAAAAAACTGGCTATGAAAAGGCAAAAATAAAAATAGCAAAAAAACTGAAAGAAAAGGGTAATTCAGTTGATGAAATAAAAGAAATAACCGGACTTAGTGAAGAAGAAATAAATAAGTTATAAAATATGAAATCGCTTTGAATAAAAAACAAGGCGATTTATTATTTACTTTTTTGTTCAAATTACATAATTTTCTAAGCAACCCCTTGACTTTTAACCAAATTTATAATACAATTATATAGCGTAATTGTAAATATGATCTTATAAAGCAATTCCCCGGTTAGCTTGTAAGACATCATATATATATTTAATTTATGAATGGAGGGTAATTTTACCATGAATAATACTACATATAGTGTTAAGAAGAATGAAATAGAAAGAAAATGGTATATAATTGATGCAGAAGGAAAACCATTAGGTAGAGTTGCTGCTGAAGCTGCAAAATTACTTAGAGGAAAACATAAACCTACATTTACACCAAATATGGACAATGGAGATTATGTTATAGTAATAAATTGTGAAAAAGCAGTTCTTACTGGAAAAAAATTAAATCAAAAAGTATATACACATTTCACAGGTTATATTGGAAACATGAAAAAAACTTTAGCAAAAGATATGATGGAAAATAAACCAGAAAAAGCTATGATGATAGCTATAAAAGGAATGTTACCACATAATAGCTTAGGTAGAAAAATGTTGACAAAAGTTAGAGTATATGCAGGTTCTGCCCATGAAAATGCAGCACAAAAACCTGAATTATGGAAATTTTAATAGGAGGGTATATTAAAAATGGCTAAATCAGAAAAAGTTGTATTCTTAGGAACTGGTAGAAGAAAAAGTTCAATTGCTAGAGTAAGACTTGTAGAAGGAAAAGGAAATATAACAATTAATGGAAAAAGTATAGATGAATACTTTGGAGAAGAAACATTAAGAGTTATAGTAAGACAACCATTAACAGTTACAAATACATTATCAAAATATGATGTAATTGCAAAAGTACAAGGTGGAGGATTTAGTGGTCAAGCAGGTGCTGTTCGTCATGGTATTGCTAGAGCATTAAATGAAGCTAATGCAGAATATAGACCAGTTCTAAAATCTAACGGATTCTTAACAAGAGATTCTCGTAAGAAAGAAAGAAAAAAATACGGTCTTAAAAAAGCTCGTAAAGCTCCACAATTTAGTAAGAGATAATTTATACAAAAACCTCAGAAGTTTTATTATACTTCCGAGGTTTTTTGTATGAATTATAAAAGTCAAGAGTTTGACCAACGAAAAAATATATGATACAATATAAGTGAAATTCATTTAAAGGGAGGGAATACCTGTGTGGGTGATAGGTGCAATCCTAGGTGTTATTATGCTAGTCGCAGGGATCATCTCAATCTTCATCGAAAGCAAAATTGCTAAATGGACTTTTGTGGCAATTTGGTTTTTGCTGGGATTAGGGCTGTTGTGTAGCTCTAGATGGGGCGAGTTTGCCGTTTGGGCAGCCGTAACATTGCTGGCTTATATAACAACCAATCAACGGTAACCACCCTCACAAAACTGCTGACAAGTATGTATACCTGTCAAGCAGTTTTTTTATTTTTTTTTAATTTTAGGTTTAGCCAACAGTGAAGCAATATAACCAAAGAACACAGCAGCAGCTATACCACCAGCAGAAGCTCTAACTCCTCCAATAAAAGCACCAAGTAAACCTTGTTCATTAACAGCTTCCATAGCACCTTTAGCCAAATTTGCACCAAAACCAAGAAGAGGAACAGTAGCGCCACAACCAGCAAAATCAATTACATATTGATAAATTCCAAGACCGCCTAAAATAACTCCGGCAGTAACAAATATAACCAAAATTCTAGCAGATGTAAGTTTAGTTTTATCTATCAAAATTTGACCAACAATACAAATTAGTCCACCAACTATAAAACATCTAAGCATAAGTGACCAATCAATACTTTGCAAATAATCCATAATTTAATATTCCTCGCATAATATGTTTATAATAAACATATTCTTTCTTTTATTTTTTTTCCATTTCAATCGAAATAGCATGAGCAATTCCTGGGATAGACTCACCTTGTTGAGATGTAGTAGAATTCATAAGCGCACCAGTAGCCATAAGTAACAATTTATTAATATGCCCTTGTTTCATAAGCTTATATAAATATCCAGAAAAAACAGTAGCAATGCAAGCACAACCACTTCCACCAGAATGAGTATCCTGTTTCCTTTTATCAAACATAAGAACACCACAATCATCATAATTTTCCGAAATATCATAATTCTTACCTTTAGCCAAATCAATTAAAATAGATTTACCCAAATAACCTAAATCACCAGTAATAATTGCGTCATAATAATCAGGAGTCCTGCCAGTGTCTTCGAAATGTGTACATAATGTGGAAAGAGCAGCAGGAGCCATGGCAGCACCCATGTTGTTTGCGTCTTTAATTCCCATATCTACAATGGCACCAGGTGTTATATAAGTAATATATGGACCCAAACCTTTCTTAGATAAAATAGCAGCACCTGAACCGGTAACAGTCCATTGACTGGTAGGAGTCCTTTGATTACCAAGTTCTAAAGGAAACCTAAATTGCTTTTCAGCACTACAAAAATGACTTGAAGTAGCACAAAGTACATTATTACATGCTAAACTGTCCATAAATACAGAACCTATGCACAAACTTTCAACAAAAGTCGAACAAGCTCCAAAAAGTCCAAAAAAAGGAATATTTAAATCTCTCATACCAAAATTCGAAGAAATACATTGATTAAGTAAATCTCCAGCAAAAGAATAATCTATGTCTTTAGCAGAAAGACCTGATTTTGCAAGTAATGTATTAATTGTTTCTCTAAAAATTTTAGTTTCAGCTTTTTCCCAAGACTTTTCACCCCAAAACTCATCGTCCAAACATTTATCAAAAAATTTCGCAAGAGGACCTTCAGACTCTTTAGGACCTACGATTGAAGCAGTATCTAATATTGTAGGCGGATTGTCTAATTTTAAAGTTTGATTTCCTATTTTCTTCATAATAAATTTCATCCTTTCCAAAAGTTCATATAAAATAAGATTGCTTTTATAAAATAAATTTCAATTTATATAAAAATTCCTAAACAAAGAAACAAGCAATAATTCCAACAAGTATAGAAGCAGATATACCAAAAACTAAAACTGGACCTGCAACTGTAAACATTTTCGAGCCAACTCCCATAACGTAACCTTCAGATTTATACTCAATAGCTGGTGAAACAATAGAATTTGCAAATCCTGTAATAGGAACAAGAGAGCCAGCACCAGCGAATTTACCAATTTTATTAAAAATATTAAGTGCAGTCAAAAAGGCAGATAAACCAATTAAACAAATAGATACAATAGTGCTAGCAGAAGTTTGATCTAAACCTTTAAATGTACAAAATTCGAATATAAACTGACCTATACAGCAAATAAGTCCACCGACTAAAAAAGCATGCAAGCAATCTTTAAGTATTGGAGATTTAGGTGCTTTAGCTTCTACATAAGCGTTGTATTCCTTTGGCGTTTCAAGTGGATTCATAAAATACCTCCTTGTATAATGATTAGGGTTTAAAGCTTACCCAGAACTATTAGTGCTTAAAATTTACTAAAACTTTATATATTATTTATCTACTTTGGTCTACCATAAAAGTAATATCTAAATCAACATAATATTCAGTCAACCTGTTTACTGTAACCTTTGCTCTTTGGTCTAATATTTTTAAGCTTGTAATGTAGTCAATAGATTTAGCAACTTCTTCTAAAGTTTTAACAGTTGCGTCCTTCCAAGAAATAGTTGACCTACCTGTAACTTGTATATGTTTTTCAATTCCCATAATAACCTCCTAAAAATAAATTCTATGTATATAATTTCCATGTTTTCAAAAAATATGCACAAAATAAAATTTTTGTGGTAAAATATACATGAAAAAATACAAAAGTAGAAAGAGGAGCAAAATGATAGCATATATAAAAGGAAAATTAGAAGTAAAAACAAAAGACTATATTATAATAGATGTAAATGGAATAGGATATAAAATTTTTATGTCAGACACATCTATAAATGAATTAGATAAAGGCAAAGAAGTAAAAATATACACATATATGAGAGTTAGAGAAGATGACATAAGTTTATATGGATTTTTAAATAATGAAGAATTAGTTACTTTTGAATTATTAATATCAGTTGGTGGAATTGGAGCGAAAAGTGCAATAAGTATTTTGAGCAATATTACACCATCGAAATTCGCATTAGCAGTTATAACAAATGATATAAACACATTAAAAAAATTGCCCGGAATAGGAGCTAAAACAGCACAAAGAATAATTTTGGAACTAAAGGACAAGATGAAAACAGATAATGCAATAGAAACAGAAGATACTACTATAAAAACTGCAATAAAATTAGATAATAAAGCAAATGACGCAATAGAAGCATTATGTGTACTAGGTTATACAAGAAAAGATGTTGAAACAGTATTAGGAAAAATAGATACACAAACCTTAACTGTTGAAGAAATAATAAAACAATGCTTAAAATATTTAGGAAGATAGGATTGATAAAAATGGATTTAAATGAACCTTTAGCATATAGAATGATGCCTAAAACTTTAGATGATTATGTTGGACAAGAACACATTTTAGGAAAAGATAAAATATTATATAGAACAATAAAAGCAGATAGACTTTCTAGCATTATTTTATGGGGACCTCCAGGGTGTGGAAAGACCTCACTTGCAAGAGTAATAAGCAATACTACAAAATATAAATTTATAAAATTAAATGCAGTAACAGCAGGTGTAGGAGATATAAAAAATGCAATAGAAGAAGCACAAAATACATTTTTAAATCCAAGTGGAAAATGTATTTTATTCGTAGATGAAATTCATAGATTTAATAAACTTCAACAAGACGCACTTTTACCATATGTAGAAAAAGGTGTTGTAATATTAATAGGAGCAACAACAGAAAATCCATATTTTGAAGTAAACAAAGCGTTAATTTCAAGAAGTATGGTATTTCAATTACATGAACTTTCAGAAGATAATGTATATACTGTATTAAAAAGAGCAATAAATAGTGAAGAAGGACTAAAAAGTTATAATATTAAAATATCTGATGAAACTTTAATAAAAATTGCCGAAACTGCAAATGGTGATGTAAGAACCGCATTAAATGGACTAGAAATAGCGGTACTTACTACACCTATGGAAAGTGATGGATTTATTCATATAACAGATGAAATAGCAAAAGAATGTGTGCAAACTAGAAAAGCGGTATTTGACAAAAATGGAGATTCGCATTATGATAACATCAGTGCATTCATAAAGTCAATGAGAGGTAGTGATGCAGATGCAGCGTTATTTTATCTAGCAAGAGCATTAAATGCTGGCGAAGACCCTATGTTTATGGCAAGAAGGATAGTAATTGCAGCATCAGAAGATGTAGGAATGGCAAATCCAATGGCTTTAGTTGTGGCAAATTCAGCAATGCAAGCAGTTCATATGGTTGGTATGCCAGAAGCAAGAATTATATTAGCAGAAGCGGCTGTATATGTTGCAACATCAAAGAAATCAAATGCTTCATATTTAGCAATAGATAAAGCACTGAGTGATGTAAATAGCAAAGATACTGGAATAATACCAATGCATATAAGAAATGCACCAGCTAAAGGTATGGAAAAGGAAGGCTATCATGTAGGATACAAATATCCACATGATTATCCAGGTCACTTTGTAGAACAACAATACTTGCCAGATAAAATGTTAGGTACAAAATATTTTGTACCAGACGAAAACATAGATACATCAAACTTTCAGAAAAAAGATTAAATGTTATAAAAAATATTTATGTATCATAAAAAAATGATAAATATTTAAAATAAAAAATACATAAAAATAATATATGATTCTTGAATTCAAGGGGAACGCTAGTGAGCCGTACGGTGCGTCCCTGCACCGGGAATACAAGAACATATATTATTTTTTTTTATATTTTATTAAATTTTTGTTATTTATTTATTATTTTTGTGCTATTTATTATTTTTTACCACTTCTTCCTTTTTATCATTAAGCATTTCAGTTGCAGCTCCAATTGCACTTAGTGCAGATGTTGCTTCAAATGGTATAAATACTTTGTTAGCTTCACCATTAGCTACATCTTTCAAAGCTTCTAAAGATTTTAATTGAACTAATTTTTCATCAGGGTTAGCTTTCATCATAGCACCATAAACCAATTTAACCTCTTCAGCTTTTGCTTCAGCAACTTTACGAATAGCCTCAGCTTCACCGGCTGCTCTTCTGATTTTTGCTTCTTTGTCAGCTTCTGCTTGAAGTATTTCAGCTTCCTTTTCACCTTGAGCTTTTAAAACTGCGGCCTGTCTTTCACCTTCAGCTTGTAAAATAGAAGCCCTTTTATTTCTTTCTGCATTCATCTGCTTTTCCATTGCGTCACGTATATCTGGTGGAGGAGTAATATTTTGAATTTCAACTCTATCAATTTTACATCCCCATCTATCAGTTGCTTCATCTAAGATAGCTCTTAATTTGTCATTAATAGCATCACGAGAAGTAAATGTTGAATCTAAATCCATTTTACCAACAATATCACGAATTGTTGTAACAGAAAGATATTGAATACCATTTTTTAAACTTTGAATTTCATAAACTGCTTTTGCAGGTTCTAAAATTCTATAAAATACAACTGTATCTATTGTTATTGTAACATTATCTTTAGTAATAACATCTTGAGGTGGAACATCCATTGTTTGTTGTTTTAAACTAACAATACTACGAACTTGGTCAACAAATGGAATAATAATTGTAAGACCAGCATCAGCTATTTTGTGAAATTTACCAAGTCTTTCAATAATATATACCTCAGATTGTCTAACGATTTTAATACTTAAACAAGCAAGCACAATTAATATAACTGCCATTACTATAAAAAAAACAATCATAAAAACCTCCATATTTTTTAAATAATACTACATATATTATACCATAAATATTGCAAAAAATAAAGCTTTTTCTATTGAAAAATGCATAATTTAACTATATAATATGCAAAAATGGAGGAAAAAATGAAAAAATGCATATTAAGAATAGTATTTTTAGTAATAATTATAGTGATATCAGGAATAATTTTTGGATTTTCAGCACAAGATGGAGAAGAATCAGGCAACCTAAGTAAAACAGTAATAACAAAAATAGCAGATATTTTAAATGTAGAAGAAAATTCAAGAGAAAACTTTATAGAAACAGGTGAAGTAGTAATTAGAAAATTAGCACATTTTACAATATATACTGCACTAGGAATGGCTACAATAGCATTCTTACTTACATTCAACCTAAAAAAGAATATACAAATAATATCTACAATAATTTGGGGGTTCTTATATGCTTCAACAGATGAACTACATCAAATGTTCAGTAGCGGTAGGCATGCAAGCTTTTTAGATGTACTTTTAGATACATCTGGAGTAATATTTGGAACAATAATTGTTATACTAATTGTATACATATATAAAAAAGTAAATCACAATGTATATTCTAATGATAAATAAAAAGATTTAATATATATTCTTTCTCATTTCGCTACGCGGGTCGCTCGTATATACTCGCTCCAGCTTGCACGTTGCACTCCGCTCCTACGTCGCATTCGTTCACTTGAAATGTTCAAAAATATATATTGAATCTTTTAGAGAATAAAAATTCATAATACTTATTGAAAAAAATATTTCTATATTATACAATAAGAAAAACAAAGGAGGAATGTATGAAAGAAAATAAAGGTATAACATTAATTTCTCTTGCAATAATAATAGTCGTAATGATGATATTAGCAGGAGTTGTAATAAATTTAAGCGAAAGAAATGAAGAAGCAATAGAGGTTGCAAACTTAATGAAAGAAGACGCAGAAAGAGCGTCAATAGAAGAAGAAATAAAAACAGCACTAACAGAAAATCCACCAGCAACTTATCAAGAATTAATAAACTTTTTATCAACATATGGAACAGTAGAAAATAAAGATGATTATGACAATGCTACGCTTGTAACAAGTAATGGAGGATATAGTATTAAAGTAAAAGATATATGGAATATAGACGCAACCAGTGCAGGTGTAGAAATAGGAGATTATATAAAATACAATGCACAAAATAAAAGCTATTTAGTTTCAAGTGAATATTCTGGAACAAACTCAGATGTAACTTTATCTATTCCAAGCAGTTCAAATATTATATGGAGAGTTTTTGATATAAATGAACAAACAGGAGAAATAAAAGTAGTACCAACTAATTTATCAAATTTTAGTCTATCAGTAGAAGGAGTAGAAGGATATAATAATATAGTAAAACTATTAAATGATATTTGCGATACAATTTTTACTGATGAAGGAAAAAATGTAAAAGCACGAAGTATAAATATAGAAGATATAGAAGCAATAGCAAGTAATACAGATGTATTAAGAGGTAATAATTATAATTCAGAACAAGAATATCCATCAGCAAGTTATCCCGCAATAGAGTCAAGTAAAAATGATATAAATGA
>CALXZS010000054.1 GCA_944393305.1 uncultured Clostridia bacterium
ATTCATTGTTATATCTCTTTCTTCTCCTGGTGCTAATGTATCAATTGTTTCTGTAAATTCTTTATTTTCATCATCTACAATGTAATCATAACTAAATTCTGTTTCTATTGTTGATACAAATGGTTGAATTGTCAATCTTCCATATCCTTCTGGTAATGTAATTTTAGCATTTATATTATTTACAGTTTGATCACCTGTATTTCTAACTTTAAATGTATATCTTAGGTATTGTCCTTCAGTTACATTTCCGCCATCTGCTATTGCTTCACCTGAGTTTAAGTCAACTGCTGAAATAGTTCCTTGTACTGTTGGTGCATTTCCAGTTGTAACTCCAACTCTTGTAGCTAATACTAAGTTTTGTGAAATACCTTCTTCTGAATTGTTATCATAATATATACCATAATTTGCTTTTGCAGTGCTTCCATATTGTAAGTTTGCTGGAATGTTTACATTATAGTTAAATGTAAATCTTGTTGTATTTGTAACTGCATTATTTGCAACTATCATATATGATTTTGTATTTGCTGTATATTCAGTACCCCAACCATTTGCTGGGTTATCTAAGTTATTATCTGCTTCTCCATTATCTGAATAGTATACAGTTGCATCTATTCCTTCTACACTTACTGGACTTGCCATAGTTGTGTCAAATGTTGTTCCTAAGTCTTCACTACTTCCTATTTCTTTATTTCCTGTGAAAGGAATTCTTCCTAAAACTTTAACTCCTGTTGCATCATTTCCTAAGTTGTTTACAACTACTCCTGATATATTCATCTGTTTTGCTTCTGATAATATTGGTAAACTTCCAGTTTTTTCACTTCCTTCTTGTGAAGTAACTGTATCATTTCCATTATATCCACTTAAAGTATTTGTAGTAACAAATCCTGTTGGTGCAACTACATCAATAGGTGCTTGTACTGTATTACTTTTAGCTTCTATTGCTTGGTTATTGTTTACATAGCTTAATGTAATATTATCTTCTTTACTTGGTGCTAAATTATCTAATGTTAAATCCATAACTAAACGTACTACTGTTCCATTTGAAACACTTTGTGTAGCATATTTTGTTTGAGTACCATTTAATGATAGATATATTTTATTACCATCTACTGTGAATTGATTTTGTACTAATTGATCTTCATATAGAAGTGTTGCATCTTTTAGTTCCATATTTCTTACTTCTTCTGGTAACTCAATTGTTATTTCTGGATTTTCATATAATGCATCTGATATATCATTTGTTTCTAATGTTGCTGTTACAACAACATCTTCATTTTTAACTACTGTTGATAAATTATCATTGCTTATTTCTATACTTGCTTTTGATGTAGGTTCTTCTAATGCAATTTGTGTAGAATATTCTTGGTTTATTAATATTTTTGATGTTAATGTAGTAAAGCTTTTTACTTCATCTCTTGAAAATGGTAAATCTCCACTTATTGCTTTATCTACATGTATAGTTAAATCTCCTTCTGTTACTGGTTTACTAATTTCAAATGTTATTTTTGGAGCATTTACTTCTAATTCTAATGTGTCTTTATTTAATGTTCCTACAACTGTTCCATCTTCTTTTATAACATTGATGCTTCCTTGTTCTCCAAGTATTTTTATAAGTTCTGCTTGTGAAATGCTTACTTTTTTATTATATATGTAATTACTTGCATCTGCTTCTCCAAGTAATTCTCCGCTTTCTCTAACTGTAACTTTATCTAAAGCTTCTGCTAAGCCCATGTTTATTTTGTAATCTTGTGAAAAAGTTGTTTCGTCTTTTCCTTCTGTTTTATTAATGTTGTTATACATATATCCTTTATTTAATGTTCCAGGATTGCTTGTTATTTCTGCTGTAACTATATCTCCTATTCTTCCATCTATTGTATAATCATTTGCTTCTGTTTCTTTTGATACTGTTACACCATTCATTAATGTAGCATTTGTAAATACTTTTGAATTTACAGCTGTTGCTTGTTCATTCATATTTACATCATATAAATATGTAATAACAAATCTATCTGAATCATTTTTATTCCATGCAACTCTTCCTTCTGCATTTTGGTCATTATTTACATTTATTGTTACTATTCCAGTATTTGCATCATATGACCAATTTTGGTCTGAGAAGTTTGAGCCATCTGTTATTCCATTTGTATTTGCAGTTCTTATTGCATTTATTATTATGTTAGAAGGTTTATTTCCAGATAATTTTGGTACACTAATTTGTATTTGTTTATTTGCTATTGGTAATTTAGCATCTTTTAATTTATTATCTAAAATGAAACTTAACATAGTTTGATTATTATATGTTAAATAACGAATAACTTGTTGTGATGTTTCAAATTCTAATGTACTTTCATCAACTGTCCATGTTAGGTTATGTGTTAATTCTTTTTTAATCTCTCTTTCTCTATTTCTTCCATTAACATAAACCGCATTTAATACAACCTTGCTTTCTTTATTAAATGTATCTGCAAGGATACTATCTTGTTTATCTAATGTTATAGGAATTGATAAATTTACATTTTCCCCTGCGTTTATTTGATTAAGCTCTAATGTATTATTAGATATACTCTTAATCCTTTGGTCTTCTGTTTCATTAATTGCAAATATGTAATTGCTATTTTCTAATGTAATTACTATATCTTTTAAATATCCTGTATTAGCTACACTTAAAGATAGATAAAACTTATTTGCATCTGAATCAATATTTGCAGTATATGAATATTGATTGTTACTATCGTCTCCTATTGTGGCATTAAATTTTACATTTTCTTCACTTGTGTTATTATCTTGCTCTAGAATATTTGAAGCATATACACCAGTTGGTATAAATTGAACGCCTAGAAGTGCAAATAATAGCAATAAAGCAAAGATTTTGTTAGTTATTCTTTTCATTTTAACCTCCTAATATTTTCGAAATTAACATAACTTTATTATACCGTATTTTTAGCTAGAATTCAAGGGTTTTATTTTATTTTTTGACATTTTGCCATGCTTTTGTTACAGTTCACAGCTTTTATTTATTTAGTCCTTAGCTTTAATATATTTTCTTGAACATTTCGAGTGAGCGTAGGCAACGTAGGAGCGGAGTGTAATGTGCGAGCGCTGAGCGAAGCGAACCGCGAAGTGAAATGTGAAAGAATGTATATTAAAGCTAAGAATTAAACTGAGTCAGTGAATTATAGAGCCAATACTAGCTAATGTTTTATATATATTAACCCTATATAAAAATAAGTGCAATATCTTTTATTTGAAAGCAGTAGTTTTCATATGATTTTATCATACGGAAACAGAAATATCAGTCTTTTTATTAAATTTTCTTTACAAAAGTGTAACAAAATTAAAGTAAGTGAATATAATATTATAGTTAAATATTAAGTTTGCGTAAGCAATTCTTAATGTAATATTTTGTGGAGGATATGGTTATGAATAATGATGAAATGAATAATATGATAAAAAAGGCACAGGAGATGATTCAAAATAATCAAATACCTGATGAACTTAAAAACATGGTAGCGAATATGCAAAAGAATGGTATAAATAGCGATCACTCAAATAATTCTAATCAATACTCTAATAATTATAATAGCAATAGTCATAACAACAATTACAAAAATAGTAATAATAACAATAATTATTATAGTAATAATAGTTCAAATTATTATTCAAATAAACAAGATAATAATAAATATTCAAATACCTATTCTCAAAGGAGTAATTACAAACCCAATAATAATGTTAATAATGAACCTAAAAATTCTAATAATAACATAGATTTAAATAATATTGGTGAATTATTGAAAAACTTTCAAATGAATAACAACACTAACGAAAAAAATAATAGCAATAATGATAGTTCAGACTTTCCTAATATTGATGTTGAAACAATGATGAGAATTCAAAATATAATGACTAAAATGAAATCAGCAAATGTAAATGATGATATGTCACAATTACTCATGTCTTTAAAGCCTTATCTTCGTGATGAGAAAAAAGGAAAAATAGATGAATATATTAAACTAATAAAAATGGGAAAGATGACTCAAATGTTTGATTCTATTGGTGGTGATAAAAAGTGAACTTATTTCCAGTAGAAGAGGATGGAATTATTGATATTTTTGGTTTTAAATTGCATACAGATGATTTGATAATTATTCTTATCCTCTTCATATTATATAAAGAAGATGTTAAGGATAAATTTCTTTTTATAGCTCTAATTTTATTACTATTAAGCTAATTTTTACAATTTATAGTTTCTTATTAAATATTCTAATTGTATATTTGAAATTTCGCAGTTCCGCGCAGTTTGGAGCTGTAAAATTCGTAGAATTTTAGCAGCGACAGCAAGGAACAAGAAATTTTATAATATACAATTAAAATAATTTATTTAAGTAGTGAATTGTAGCACAAAAAATAAGTACCAAAATAAGGTACTTATTCCATTTCTATTACACCTTCATCATTTATGTACGCATATGAATATCTTTCTATGTCTATCTCATCTCTAGTTCTTTCTTTTATAACACTTGCTATTCTTATTTGAGGAGATTCTATTACATGAGCAGAAATTAATGCTTTTTCATTTCCTTTAGCTCCTGCATGTGCCATTCCCCTAAGCATTCCTAATACTGTGATATTATCTTCTGCAATTACTTCTGCCCCATCATTTACATCTCCAAGTATTACTATACTTCCCTCAAACTCAATCCTTTGACCTGATCTAAGTGAACCTTTATAATACTTTGTTTCTGATGTTTCTATTTCTTTTTTGAATGTTTTCTTAATTCCGTGTAGCCCTAAGGATCTAGGGCTATCAAAATCAACTTTTACTTTCATTTCTTTTTGAATTAAGTCTTGTATATAATCAATTTCTGACCTCTTCAGAATTTTACCAGTAACTAATATAGGAGTTTTATCTTCCTTATAGAATTTTTTTAGTTCAGGTAGTTTTTCTTGTAGTTCTGCAATAATATCTCTTGTTTGAGCATCATCTTTTATTCTCAATACAATATTGTCTTGTCTTAAAAAAATATTTATATTTCTACTCATTGTTTTTTCCTTAAAATATATTTAGGTTTTGGCTTTCCTATAACCGCTTCATCCTTCGTATATTTAGCATTTGTATTATATCATTAAGAAAAATAAATGTAAAGAGTTGTTATCTTACCGTTTGCATATATGATGTAGCTGTCATATCTTCTGTTACTGACGCTGAATTCATTCCTAAATATTGTGCAAATATTTCTCTCGCTGTTGGTGCAGTATAACTTCCATGTTGTCCATCTTTTACAAATACTGCAACTGCAATCTCTGGGTCATCATATGGTGCAAATCCAACAAACCATGCATTAGCATTACCATTTAAGTCTGTTGTTGCTGAACCTGTTTTACCACCAATTTCTATATCAAAGTCTCTAAAATATGAATATGCAGTTCCTGAACCATCACTTGTAACTCCTCTCATACCTTCTTTAATTGCTTGGTAATTTGTTTCACTTATACTAATATCTGAACCGCTATTTCCACTAACTCCTAATTTTTCATTTACATATGAATTAATCTCATCTCTTGATACTTCTGTTCCATCAGCTTTTGTTATTGATTTGACAATTGTTAAATCTAAATTTTTTCCGCCATTTGCTACCATGGCTGTATATTTAGCCATTTGAAGAGGTGTAAATGCATTATTAAGTTGTCCTATTGCTGCTTGAATTGTATATCCATCTACCCATGGATCCATTGTATCTTTTGATGCTAATGTTCCAGCTTCTTCTCCTGGTAATTCTATTCCTGTTTTTTGACCTAGTCCAAATGCTGTTGCTACTTGTGCTAACCTATCTATTCCAGTTCTTCTACCTGTTTCATAGAAAAAGTAGTTACATGATGCTTCAATTGCTTGTGTTACATTAAGCCAACCATGTCCTCCTCTACGCCAACATACTGGTTGATAATCCCTATAATAAGTATATCTTCCTGTATCATTTATTCTTGTATTTACATCAATTGCACCACTTTCTAACCCTGCTATTGCTGTTACCATTTTGAACGTAGAACCAGGTGGAGATATTGATGAAATAGCTTTATTTATTAGTGGATGTCTCGAATCATTTAAATAATTATTCCAGTTTTCTGTACTAATTCCATCTACAAATAATGACGGATCATAGTTTGGATAACTTGCCATTGCAAGTATTTCACCTGTTTTTACATTTACTACTACTGCTGCTCCCTCTGATGCAGTTTCTGCTCCACTTAGTTCTCCTGTTTGCATCATTTCTATATTATGTGCTAAAGCATCTTCTGTAATTTTTTGAAGATCTGCATCTATTGTAAGCATTATATCATTTCCTGCTATTGCTTCTTCCGAAACATATTCATCTGTTACAATACCATCTACTGACATGTCTATTTGTTTTACACCATCAGTTCCTTTTAGGTATTTTTCAAATACTTGCTCTATTCCTGTTTTTCCTGTAACATCATTTTGGTCATATATATCTTCATTACCTTTTAACTCATCTTCACTTATAGGTCCAACATAGCCTAATATATGAGACGCAAGAGTTCCATATGGATAATATATAGTTGGTTCTGATGTAGTATTTATTCCTGGGAAACTAGCTCCCATTTCATTAATTTTTGCTAAACTTGCATTACTTATATTTGAAGCAAGTTCCACAGATTTTGTATTACTATATCCATCTTTTTCAATTTCATATCTAAGTGTAATTATTTTTAAAGCTTCATCCACATTTTCATTAGTTACTTCGTATTTTTCTTTGAAGTAGTTAAAACAAGCTTCTGCGTCATAACCCTCATCTAATTTATTAGCTTGTTTAAATGTTTTTACTGCTTCTTCATTTTCAAATGCATATGGATTTACTGTAATAGGAAAACTGTCTACATATTCATCTCCATTTTCTTCTAATGTTGTTGCTAAAAGTAATAAAGCATTATTTAAAGTTCCATTATCTACTTTTGTCTTATAGATTTCCACATTATATACCAATTTTGTGGATACAAGTTTTTCTCCACTACTATCTAATATATTTCCTCTTGCTGCTTTTATGGTTGTTTCTCTTGTAAGTCTAGTATTTGATTCTTCTCGATACTCTTGACCATGCACTATTTGCAAATTAAATAATTGTAGCAAAAGTATGATTCCTATTATGTATACAATCGCCATTAAAATATTATATCTTAATTTGCTTTCTCCTTTTTTTCCCATTTTTCCTCCCTTAATTAAAAATATCTAGTAAGGATTTTTTTGCCTTTAAAAGAGTCTTCTATATAATAGCCCAATTTGCGAATTATTGGATAAAAGATTATTATTAACAATGTACCAAAAATAATTTCTACAAATAGAGTTAGTGCAAAAGTTAGTATTTCTGGATCTGCTCCTCCTGCAAATATTTTTACAAGATATACTGCTATTTCATATAATATTGTACTACCTGCCACCATCAAAATTATTGTAACTCTACTGTCTTTTGAAAAGTTTTTGTCAAAATATTCACCAAGTAAACCTATTATTCCTAAGAATACTGATGTAAAACCAATACTATTTCCTATTGTTAAATCTATTATTATTCCAAATATTATTCCAAAAATTCCACCCATTTTATTTCCAACGAAAAGTCCTATAAATAGTGTTAGAAATACAAATAGATTTGGCATTATTCCTCCAATATTAAACCAAGAAAAGAAATTAGATTGTAAAAAGTAAATTAAAAAAAACAATAATAATATAATTATAATAACTTTAAATTTTCTCAATTTTCTCTCCTTTATTGTTCTGTTATAACTAATACTGTTTCTAAACTAGAAAAATCTGTTGATACTTCTATTTCTGCATATTTATCTGCTTCATTTTGTGTATTTATTACAGATTTCACATTTCCAATTAGTATTCCTTTTGGATATATTCCCCCAAGACCTGATGTTACAACTTCATCTCCTTGAAGAATTGTACTATCTGCTGGAATATATGTTGCTCTTAAAATGTCTGTGCTATTTAAAGTTCCTTTTAGAATTACACTATCTTGAACATTTGAAATATTTGCACTAACATTGCTTGCTGTATCTATAATTGTTTGAATTTTGGCAGTATCATTTGTTACTGAAATTACGTGTCCCACTAATCCAGATTCTGAAATAACTGGCATATTTACATCAATTCCATCATCTGTTCCTGCGTTTATAACAATTATTTTATCATAATTACTAAAACTTCTTTGAATAACATATGCTGGAACAGTGGTATATGAAGAATATTTATCTTTTAAATTAACATATTCTTTAAGTGTGTTATTTTCAGATTTTAGTATTTCTAATTCTCTTAATTGTTCTTGCAAATTGCTATTTTCTTCTTTTAATTGTTGATTTTCACTTTTTAAAGTTTCAATATCACTTAACTCTTGTTCATTACCTGATATTTTGTTTTTCAAATATATAATTCCATTTTGTATTGGCATAAATAGTTTTCCTACTGCATTTTCCATTGCTGACAAATTTCCAGTGCTAATATTTGAAACAATTACTACAATTATTAAAATTATAACAGTTATAATAAT
>CALXZS010000055.1 GCA_944393305.1 uncultured Clostridia bacterium
TTGGGACGGTCCTTAATCAAAAATAATTCAATTAGGGACGGACCTATATCAAAAAAGAGAAGGTTAAAATTTTTATAACCATCTCTTTTTTTTAGAGCTGCTTTTGGGGACACCTCCTAAAAACAGCTAAAAAATAAAAGTTACTATTCACAGCTTAAATAACTTGCTTAAACTTTAATATACATTCTTTTGCATTTCACTTCGCGGTTCGCTTACGCTTCAACGCTCGCACGTTGCACTCCGCTCCTACGTCGCCTACGCTCACTTGAAATGTTCAAGAACATATATTAAAGCTGTGAATTGTAAAAAAATTGTAAAAAACGTTTACTTTAAAAAAAGTGTATGCTATAATGCAAAATAGATAATAATATAAATAGAATATCAAATATAAATTTATTTTAGAAAAAATTCATTAGGAAGGAATGAAAAAAATGAATCAAATATTATCAATGCAGTCCAATATGGATGATAAAAATAATAATACAAATAATATAAAAAATCAAAGACAAGCTAAAAATTATAAACAATATAATAATAAAGCAAATATAAATTCAATATTAAGAGTATTTTCAATATTTATAATCTTATTTGGTTTAGCATTAATAGGAAATTCTGTTTATGCAATAATGACATCTACGCCAGAACAAAAAGATACACTTAATATTACAACCGAAAATGTAGGTGCGGAAGCAATAATAAGAGTTACTGGGCAAAGACCTATTCAAAAACTAACATATAGATGGGGACAAGATGAGGAAGAAGTGGTAAATGGAGATGGAACCGTGCAACTAGAAGTTACATTACAAATACCTACTGGAAATAATATTTTAAATATGACAGTAACAGATTACTATGGAAATACACAAGATTTTCAAAAACAATATATAAATGAAAGTGATGACCAAGAAAAACCAAGTATACAAATTCCTACTCAAAGAGGAAATTTATTAAATGTAGTAGTTACAGATAATAGTGAAATAGCATATATAACATACAAATGGGATGATGGAGAAGAAACAAGAATAGACATGGATGCAAACCAAGAGGATAAAACAAGATTAGAAACAAGTATTGAAGTAACAAAAGAAGGAGAAAGTATACTAACTATTACTGCCGTAGATAATGATGGAAATAGACAAACATATACAACACCAGTAATTGGATCTAATAAGCCAACATTTACAGTTAATACTGACGGAAATACTTTAATAGTTAATGCAAAAGATAATCAAGGATTAAGCAAAATATCTATAACAGTTGATGGAGAAACACAAGAAGCAGATGCAACATCTTTAAAAGAAGTTGAAGCTACAACTGAACTAGAGCCTGGAACTCATACAATAACAATTATTGTAACAAACATAAATGGATTATCAACAGAACAATCATATACAGCAACATTATAAGGGGTGTAAAAATATGAAACATTTATATATTTTTGATGAAGAAGACCAAAGCTTGACAACAACTTTAAAAGAGATAATGAAAAAAGAAAAAAGTATCAAAATAAAAAATTATAAAATAGAAGAATTAAAAAATGCATTAATTAATATACCAGATCTTGTTGTTATAAATGAAGATAGTATAAATATAGATATAAAGGAAATATTCAAAGCAATTAAAGATAGTGAAGATAATTCAATTACTCCGATAATAGTAATTTCATCAATAAAAGATCAGGAACATATAATAGATATATTAAAAAATGATGTAGAAGTATATTTAAATGCACCGGTAAATAATGACATTTTATATTACACAATAATGAATATAATGAAATTACTAAATAGAAATAGAATGGTAAGCCCACTTACGGGCTTGCCAGGAAATGTACAAATACAAGCAGAAATGAAAAAAAGACTTTCTAATAAAGAAAAATATGCAATGATATATATTGATTTAGATAATTTTAAAGCATACAATGATACATACGGATTTTCTAATGGTGATGAAATAATAAAATTTACTGCAAAACTAATAACAAAATATGTGATGAAAAATGATGAAAACTTTGTCGGACATATTGGAGGAGACGATTTTGTAGCAATTGTGGAAGATGATGATTATGAAGCAATATGTCAAAATATCATAGCAGAATTTGATAAATCAATTGGAAAGTTTTTTACAAAAGAAGATGTAGAAAGAGGATATATAGAAGTCGAGAATAGAAAAGGAATAATAGAACCATTCCCACTTACAACAATTAGTGTAGGAGTTGTGGAAGTTACAAGTGAAAGATTTAAAAATACTTTAGAAATAGGAGAAGCTGGTGCAGCAGTAAAACACTTAGCAAAAACTGTATTTGGAAGCACTTATGTAATAGACAGAAGAAAGAATAGAGATGAAATATTTGATAAAGCAGATCAGAAAAAAATACTAATCGGACAATAGATTTTACAAATTTTTGCTATACTGTGAATAAAATGTGCAAAACTTTTTTAAAAAATTTTAAAAAAGCTATTGCATTTTTTTTTATGTTGTATTACAATCTAATTGAAGTGGAGAAAAGTGGTGCAAAGTGGTGCACAGTAGAAAGGATGTGAATAGAAGTTGTTAATAGGGGAGTTCGAACACTCTTTAGACGCTAAAGGTAGATTAATAATGCCAGCTAAAATTAGAGATGACATGGGAGACAAATTCATAATCACCAAAGGCTTAGATGGATGTTTGTTTGGATTTTCAAGCAAAGAATGGGACAACTTCGAAGAAAAACTAAAAACTTTACCACTTACAAATAAAAACGCAAGAGACTTCGTAAGATTTTTCTTATCAGGTGCAACAGAATGCGAAGTAGATAAACAAGGAAGATTTTTAATTTCTGGTAACCTAAGAAAATATGCTTCATTAGAAAAAGAAGCTGTTATTACAGGTGTTGGTACTAGAATTGAAATTTGGGACAAGGATAAATGGGAATCATATAATAGTGAAGAAAACTTATCTGCTGACCAAATTGCTGAAAATATGGCAAGCCTTGGAATGCTTAGTATATAACTTGAAAAAGTTTATATAAATTTTACAAAAGAAAAAAACATAATAAACAAAAGAAATAAAATAAATACAAAAGATAAAATCCGGATATGGATTTACATATGAAGAAGATATATTTTACTAAAGAGTAAGGTATACCAAAGATAAAAACAGCAAGATACCAATTTTATACAAAAGAGAACCAACAAAAGATAACTCAGCAGCGACAGTTGGCTTAATTAGCCAACTGCTTATGCTATTATAAAAAAAGGAGCAGTTAATTGGAATTTAAACATATACCAGTACTATTAAAAGAAACAATAGATGGGTTAAACATAAAGCCAGATGGCATATATGTTGATGGCACAATAGGAGGAGCAGGACATAGTAAAGAAATAATAAAAAAGTTATCATCAAAAGGTTTTTTAATAGGAATAGATAGAGACGAAGAAGCTTTAAAAGCTGCTAAAGAAAATCTAAAAGAATATAACAACTTCAAATTAATACATGGAAATCATGATGATATAAAAGAAATATTAGAAGATATAGGAATAGAAAAAGTCGATGGAATTTTACTGGATTTAGGAATATCATCTTATCAAATTGATGAGAAAAAAAGAGGATTCAGTTATACTGGTGATGAAAGACTAGACATGAGAATGGATAGAACTCAAAAATTATCAGCGTATGAAGTGGTAAATGGATATAAGGAAGATAGATTATCTCAAATAATTTATAAATATGGTGAAGAAAAATTCTCTAGAAGAATTGCAAGAAATATATGCATAGAAAGAGAAAAAAAGCCTATTGAAACCACAAAAGAGTTGGCAGACATTATAGCAAAATCAGTACCAGCAAGTAGAGAAGGACATCCAGCTAAAAAAACATTTCAAGCAATAAGAATAGAAGTCAATAATGAAATAGAACCTTTAAATAAAACAGTACAAGATTCAATAGAATGTTTAAAAAATGAAGGAAGACTATGTATTATAACATTTCATTCATTAGAAGATAGAGCAGTGAAAGAAGCTTACATAAATGCAGAAGGAAGATGTACATGTCCAAAAGATTTGCCATATTGTGTATGTGGAGCAAAATCTTATGGAAAAATAATAAATAAAAAACCAATTGAAGCAACAGAAGAAGAATTGAAAAATAATTCAAGAGCACAAAGCGCAAAATTAAGAATTTTCGAAAGAAGAGAAAAGAGGTGATAACTTATGATTAATTACTATGAATATGAAACTAGTCCTAGAAAACTTAGTCCTGAATATGAAGAAGAAACTCAAGTAAAAAAGAAAACAAAAACAAAAAAACATGTGAAAAAGAAAGTAAATAAAGCAGTAGAATATTCAAGAAAAAGAGCAAAATATATTGTAGAGATAGCATTAGCTTTTATAGTTTTATTAGCTATAAGTTATCGTTACTCATTAATAAATACAAAATTTAATGAAAAAGAAAGTTTAAAAACAGAACTTGCAGAAATACAAAAACAAAATGCTCAATTACAACTTAGTATTGAAAAAGGAACAAATATAAATAATATTGAGCAACAAGCAAAAGAAAAATTAGGAATGAAAAAACTAGATAATAATCAAAAAGTATATGTAAGCTTACCAAAAGAAGATTATGTTGAATCAGGAACAGAACAAGTTGAAACAGAAGAAACGGAAACTTGGTGGCAAGCTTTAATAAATGATTTATTTGGAAATTAAGAATAAGGTATTAGAAATAAAATATCTTGTTCTTTTTTTGCTTTTTAAAAATATAATTTATATTAAATAAAAATCTTTTAATATACATTTGAATATTAATAAAAAAGGAGTTTTTATGATTGGAAAAATAAGTGCAAAAAAGAGAATGAAAAATTCTATCTTTTTAGTTATATTAATAATTGCATTATTAATAACTAGGTTAGGATATCTGCAACTAATACAAGGAAGTGAATTAAAAGCAAAAGCATATGCCCAGCAAACTTCAGATAGAAAAGTAAGTGCAAAAAGAGGAACAATTTACGATAGAGAAGGAAAAATTTTAGCAGTAAGTAGTACAGTAGAAACTGTAACAATAAATCCGGGAAATATAAAAGATGAGGACAAAGAAAAAGTAGCAAAAAAGCTTGCAGAATTGTTTGAATTAGACTATGAAAATGTTCTAAAAAAAGTTAAAAAAAGATCATCTATTGAAACAATAGTACAAAAAGTAGAAAAAGAAAAAACAAATGAACTAAGAACATGGATGCAAGAAAATAATATAGTAGAAGGTATAAATATAGATGAAGATAGCAAAAGATATTATCCTTTAAATAACTTGGCATCACAAGTTATAGGCTTTTGTGGATCAGATAATCAAGGATTAAATGGAATTGAAGCAAAATATGATGAGTACTTAAAAGGAAAAGCAGGAGCAATTAGTAGAATAACAGATGCATCTGGAGGAGCAATAGAAAATTCTTCAGAAGAATATACAGAGCCAACAGATGGAGATGATTTAGTGCTTACAATAGATACAACTATTCAAGGAATAGCAGAAAAATATTTAAAAGAAGCATGCATAGACAATAAATGTACTGATGGAGGAAATATAATAATTATGAATCCGAAAACAGGAGATATACTAGCATTAGCAGGATATCCAGATTATAATTTAAATGAACCTTTTGCAGTAGATGAAAATTTATCGAAAGAAGAACAAACAAAACAAATGCAAGGACTTTGGAGAAATAAAGCAATATCAGACACATATGAACCAGGTTCAACATTCAAATTAGTAACAACATCAGCAGCATTAGAGGAAGGAATAACTACTCCAGATAAAGAAGGGGAATTTTGCTGTGTTGGGCATATTGAAGTGGCTGGAGTAAGAATGAAATGTTGGAGATATTATAATCCACATGGAAGTGAAAGTCTAAGGCAAGCTCTTATGAATTCATGTAATCCGGTATTTATAGGATTGGGGCAAAAAATAGGTGTTCATAAATATTATGAATATCTTAATAAATTTGGATTTTTTACAACAACAGGAATAGATCTACCGGGAGAGGCAGGGTCAATATTTCTAAAAGAAGATAAAGTAGGACCAGTAGAACTTGGAACAATTTCATTTGGTCAAAGATTTGAAGTAACACCAATACAAATGGCAACAATGTTAAGTACAATTGCAAATGGTGGAACATATGTAAAACCTAGAATAGTTAAGCAAATAATAAGCAACACAGAAAAAGATGAAAATGGAAATAGAAAAGTAACAGATATAGAAGTAAAAACAGGAGAGAGAGTAATTTCAGAAGAAACATCAAAACAAGTATTAAGTATGATGGGGTCAGTTGTTTCAGAAGGAACAGGAAAAAATGCAAAAGTAGAAGGATATTCAATAGGAGGTAAAACAGGAACATCAGAAGATGGTGTAAATACAGGTAAGTATGTTACATCATTTATAGGAACAGCACCAATAGAAGATCCAGAAGTAGTGGTATTAATAACTTTATACAATCCAACAGGAGAAGGAGGTCATCAAGGTGGAGGAGTTGCAGCACCAGTAGGAGGAGAAGTTTTTAGCGAAATATTACCATATTTAGAAGTGCAGAAAAAATAAAGCTGCTTTTGGGGCTGTTTTTTATTAAAAAATATATTGTAAATAAATATAAATTGTTATATAATACAAAAGATGAACGAAACAGAAAAACTAATTTATAAACTAAAGGAGAGAAGCATAATGAGAAGAAGATTAAGAAACAAAAGTAAAGTAATTATAGGTATAGCATTTATAATTATACTAATATCAGCAGTAATACTATCAAATTATTTTAGTAGTAGTAATAATATCATAACATTAGCAAAAAATATGTTTAATGCCCAAACATCTAATGTAGTGGAAAAAACAATGGGTGGTGGATTGGAATCAGCATATATTGAATGGGATAATGTTGATGAAGCCACAGGGTATAATGTATATATATGTAATGTAACAGAACAAACAAATTATAAACAATTAGATAATGAGTTAATTAGAAAATACCAAGATAGTGGAACAAATTATTGGAGAGCAGATGCTGTTGGACTAAAAGCAGGAGAATATAAATTTAAAATTGTACCAATATTTAATGGTGAAGAAGATACAAGTAAACAGTTTGAATCTGAAAATATTTCAGTAGAAGCTCATGATAGAACAGGTTTTGCCTGGGTAAACGGAGAAACAACAGGTGCATATAATATGGATGGAACTTTAAAAGAGAATGCAAATGTTATATACATAACAGAAGATACAAAAAATACAGTATCATTAGAAGTTCAAACTGGTTCAAATGGAAAAACAGAAACAGCACAAGGTTTACAAAATATTTTAGACTTATATAAAAAAGGATATGAAACAAAACCTCTTGATGTAAGGTTTATTGGTAAAGTAACCGACCCATCTGTATTAGAGGGAGGAGATATTGTAATTAGTGGAAGCGGTTCAGAGGAAAGAGTAAATTGTGGAATAACAATTGAAGGTATTGGAGAAGATGCTACATTATATGGATATGGAATTAGAGTAAAGGATGCAACAAATGTTGAAATTAGAAATATAGCTGTAATGTTGACAGACAGTAATGAGGGAGATAGCATAGGACTTCAACAAGAAAATGACCATATATGGGTACATAATTGCGACTTTTTCTATGGTGAACCAGGAGAAGATTCAGACCAAGTAAAAGGCGATGGTGCCTTAGATTGCAAAAAATCTACATATATAACATTTTCATATAATCATTTCTTTGATACTGGAAAAAGCAATCTTTTAGGACTAAGTGAAAATACAACAGATGATTTATATATAACTTATCATCATAACTGGTATGATCATTCAGATTCTAGACATCCAAGAATTAGATTTTATTCCGCACATGTATACAATAATTATTATGATGGAAATTCAAAATATGGAGTTGGAGCTTGTTTAGGCTCATCTGTTTTGGTAGAAGGTAACTATTTCAGAAATTGCAATAAGCCAATGATGATTTCTATGCAAGGTTCTGATACAAGCGGAACTTTTTCTAGAGAAGATGGAGGTATGATAAAAGCATATAATAATTACATGGTGGGACAAGATTCATATATACCATATTCTCAAGATAATGAGGACTTTGATGCATATGAAGTATCTGACATAGATGAAAAAGTTCCAAATTCAGTAACTTCACTAAAAGGCGGAAAGGTATACAATAATTTTGATACTTCAAGCATAATGTATGAATATGAAGCTGATTCACCAGAAGTGGCAAAAGAAAAAGTTGAAAAATATGCTGGACGTTTAAATGGAGGAGATATTAAATGGGATTTTGATGATTCTAAAGATGATGAATCAGATGAATTGAATGATGACCTAAAAAATGCATTAGAAAATTATGAATCTAAGTTAATATCAGTAGGAGGAGACTCTATTGATATGCCAGACACTCCAGAGCCAGAACCTGAAGAAATAAAAGTAGAAAATGTAACACTAAATTCACAAAATGAGGAATTAGAAATAGGTGAAATAACAACACTTGTAGCAACAATTATACCAAATA
>CALXZS010000056.1 GCA_944393305.1 uncultured Clostridia bacterium
TATAATTTAGGAAAAACTCAAATTGATTATGAAGGGACTAAAATAAATATTTATGATAAAGAAAGAATGCTAATTGAGTTGGCTAGGAATAAAAATAAAATAGGATATGATTTATATAAAGAGATTATAACTAATTACAGAAAACTGGCAAATTTATTAGATACACAAAAGATAGAAGAATACTTACAATATTTTGTAAATGGAGATAAAATTTTTGAAATAATACAAGATGAGGTGTTTTAATGGATATTTATGAACTAGTTAATAAATATGTAGAAGCAGGTTATTTTGAAGATGACGCAATTCCAAAAGTAGCACAAGATATTGTTTTGCTTAAAATTGGTAACAGTAAATATCGAAAAAATATTACTGTAAAAGGCGGAGTTGTAATGCATAATATATCTAAAGACATGCGTCGTGCAACAAGAGATATGGATATTGACTTTATAAAATATTCTTTAGAAGATAAATCCATTCGTAATTTTATAAAAGAATTGAATAATACTGATGATGGTATTAAGATTAAAATAACAGGAAAAATTGAGTCATTGCATCATCAAGATTATGATGGTAAAAGAGTTTATATAACACTTACTGATAAAAAACATTATTCAATAAGTTCCAAACTAGATATTGGAGTACATAAATATTTTGATATGGAGCAAGATGAATATTATTTTGATTTTAACATAATTGATGAAAGTGTCAGTTTACTCATAAACTCAAAAGAACAAATAATTGTTGAGAAACTAAAGTCATTATTAAAGTTTGGTATTACTTCTACTAGATTTAAAGATATTTTTGATTTTTATTATTTAATTAATAATGAAAATTTAAATAAGGACAAGCTATTAAAGTACATAGATATATTAATTTTTCAAGACGAGAATATGCGAGAAAAGTCATTAGAAGATGTAAATAGGAGATTATCTAATATTTTGAATAATAGCAGATTTCAATCAAGAATTAATACAGCAAATAATAATTGGTTACAAATACCTATAAAAGATGTTATTGATAGTATATTAGATTATTTTGGTGGATTAATAAAGGTTGTAAATTAAATACAAGTCATTTTTGAGAATTAGTAATTAAATATTTTATAAAGGAGAATAACAAATGGATGAAATAGTTTTTGTAACACACAATAAAGGAAAAATTGCATCTGCTTTTAGGAAAACATGAAGGAAGATTATCTGAAAAAATATTAGGAGATGATAGAGATAAAAAATGGTCTGATTTATGATATATCTTTATACCTTATGGATATGACAAAACTTTAGCTGAAATGACAGATGAGAAAAGAGCAAATAGGGTAAAATATAAGTCTATTGATTCAATGAGGGAATTTTCAAAATGGTATAAAACGCAAAATTTTTTATAATTTTTTCTTTAGAATTTTTTTATCAGTTATGAAACCTTCTTTCTCGTATAATTCAATAGCTTTGTTATTGTTATTGCATACTTTTAATTGAATATATGACACTTTATTATTCTTTGACCATTTAGTAAAGTATTGAATTATCTGTCTAGCAATTCCTTTCTTTCTATGCTCAGGTTTAATATATAAAGCATCTAATTGTGCAAATTTATTATTATAAACATTACCATAATCTATTATAAATCCAAAACCATATCCAAGAATATTATCGCTTTTGTCCTTTGCGACTATTATACAATAATCCTTTTTGTAAAAAAACTGCTCATAATAATTTTTCACTGCATAATTTTTATTTATATTTTCATCATACTGTCTTTCGTCTTGAATTAAGTCAGTTAGTAAATTATTAATCTCTTCTATATCATCCTTTATAGCTTCTTTTATAAATATCTCCACAACTTTTTCCCTCCACTTCATAATATTTTATTAAATATTTTCCTCCAAAATTCCATAAACCATTGCTATATCTGTTGGTACAATATATTTTGCACCTATTTCTTCTGCAACCACTAATACAAAAGCACACATTCCTCTTGTAGCATACCACCAATCTGGATCATTTGACTTGGCTCTTATTTCATCTAAAGATATTGATTTGTAATATCTTTCCGTTTCACTTTTTCTTGTTTCTATATCCATCATAATAGGGGCAGCTTCATCTTTATACAATGTATTTTTTTCATATTTTATTCCAGAATATCTTGCAAATTTTTCATGTCCTCCACCAGCTAATATTAATATATCTGCTTTTTCTTTCGGTAAATTTAATCTTTCTTTGATAAATGCTTTTACTGTTTCAAGATTAGTTGTTGCAAAATTTTCGGCTAAATCAGGAAAATTTTGCATTACATCAATAACACCAATTTTACTATTTAGACTTTCTTGTATTCCATTATTATAAATTGCTATTTCTGTTGAGCCTCCTCCTCCAATAAAGACACAAACTTTATCTTGTACAAATCTAGTTGTACCAAAAACAGTCAATTCATTTTCTTTTTCTTGAGATATGATGTTAAAATTATAGCCAGTTTCTTTTTGGAATTTTTCTAAAAACCTATTTTTTTCTAAATCGTTTAAAGTTCTAAAAATACTTGTACCGCACACATATATGTCTTTAGCTATATTTTTAAATTCTTTTATACTTTCAATTAATTCATTGACATCACTTTCTCTTAATTTTGGGTCTTCATTATAATGTTTTTTAAACTGTATTGTTTTTTCTTCTAATCTTTTGATATTCTTTCCATTAAATCGGTCTATCTTAGTACAAGTTGAGCCAACTTCCACAATAATTTTATTCATTTATATTTCTACCTTTCTTGACTATTTTTGTCTTTATTTTTAAATCTATCTGGAACTTCTATTTCCATAGGAACTAAAGTGCCATCTTCTACGACATTAACTTCAACACCAAAACTACCTAATCCATCTCTAAGTAATTGTTCGTGTTGTAGCCAAAGTGGAAATATAACTTGTTCTCTCACATCTCTAAATATCTGTCTACTAATTCCATTATATCTTTTAGGCATCGTTTGGAGAATTTCTTCTTTTCTATCAGGAAAAGCCTTGATTAAAAATAAAATTCTTTCTTTTGCAGTCTCTACATATTCTTCCTGTGATATTTCAGATGTTTTATATTTTGTTATTTCAGAGTCTTTCAAAAAAGGTACTTCATTCCAAGGAATGTTCCAAGTTTCGTGTGCTGCTTTACCGGTACATAATTCTCTACAATCAAAACCAGGACCTACATAATCAATATACACATGATCACCAATTTGTATATCTAGATTTACACCACCTTGAGTATGTATTCTTTCATTAGAGCCACTTTTCATATCTTCCAATATAATTACTGCGTCTGGAACAGCAGATTTAACTTCTTCAATATATTCTTGCACTCTATCTCTATTAAATGTTTGTCCATTAGGAAGTTTACCATTTACACCTTTAGGACAATCACATCTAACAGTCATCATCTGAACAGGAAATTCATGCTCAACTTTTTCCCAATCTTCTAAAGAATGTATTACATACATCTTATTTAATGGGCTTAATTTAGGTAAGTATTTATCAACTAAAGCAATTCCTTTACACTTTTTATATATATTTATCATTGGTAAATGCTCTTTTTTGCTTAAATCCAAAATCATAATTCTTACTCCTCTAAAATTTATATTTATATTATCATAAATTGATAGATAATTAAAGAAAAATAAGAAAATTAATAAAAAGGTCTATTGAAAATTAAAAAATAGTAAAAATATCTTTATAAATTAAGAAAAAAATGATAGAATGTTTATAATGATAATAAATTGAAATCTCTTGCATAAAAATAATTTTTTAACTAATCTAAAGATAAAATATCTATTGCTTAGGGAGGCAAAATTAAGTTCCTAAAATGATGATTAAAAAATTACAACAATATAATAGGGAGAGTTGGTAATGCAGGAAATAACATATAGAATTTATGCAGATGAGTCTGTAAGTAATGGCAAATATTATAGCAATTTTTATGGTGGTGCCTTAGCAAAAGTAACTGACATACAAGATATAGAAAAAGCTTTAAACAATAAAAAAGAAGAATTAAACTTATATGGTGAAATAAAGTGGATTAAAGTTACAGAAAATTATTTAGATAAATACATAGAAATGATAAATTTATTTTTTTCTTTTATAAAGGAAGGTAAAATAAAAGTAAGAATTATGTTTGCTCAAAATGCTTATGTATCAGATGGATTGACAAAAGAACAAACTGATAATGAGTATAGCATATTATATTATTATTTTTTGAAAGATGCCTTTGGTATAAAATATAGTAATCCTACACCATACAAAACAAAAGTAAATTTTTCTTTATATTTAGATGATTTACCATGTTCGAAGGAACAAAAAGAGATTTTTAAAAAAAGTTTGTTTAGAAATAATGCTGGCTTTAAACAAAATAATGTAGAAATAACGGAATTTGTCGAGATTGATTCCAAAAAGCATGTAATCCAACAATGTATGGATATTATACTAGGATCTATGAATTTTAAACTAAATGACTTTGATAAAATAATAGATGAAAAAACTGGTAGAAGATCTAAAAGAACAAAGGCTAAAGAAAAATTATATAAAATAATTAATAGCAATATTAGAGAAATAAGAAAAAATTTTAACGTGGGAATCACAACAGGCATTAGTGGAAATCAATCTAATTATTGGAAGGATCCATATAGACATTGGAATTTTATTTCTTCATATTCTCATTTCGATAAAACTTTAACAAAAAGAGGAAATAAAAAGAATAAGAAAAAATAAAGCTCCATTAATCCTAGACCGCGAATCAATCGTAGCCGTTAAAACGGATTAACAGAGCTTTTATATAAAATATCATAAGATATTTATTAACTATTTTATGCAATTTGTCTGTTCATTATACACAATTTTTTAACTTTTGTCAAATATATTGTACATTTTTAAATACAAAAAGTCAAGAAAAAGACAAAAATATAATTTTAAATTTAATGCAACTATATACTTACGAATTAAGTTCTTTTGAAAATTAATAATTTAATAGTATAAAAATATTTTGTAAAGGAGAATACTAAAATGAGTATTGTAACAGATGATAGAGCAAATTTAGGAGCATTAGAAAAAGAATTAAAGGAAGGTGGAGAATTTTATGAATTTGTTAAATTTATTAAAGATCATCCAGAAGAAAAATTAGTTTTATGTTTTAGAGGAAATGGTAGCCCTAAAAACGTAGTAATCTATTATAACAACCATAAAGTATGGGAATTATATATTGGTAGAGGAAAGAAACTATCAGTAAGAATAAGTTTTGATCATGCAAGATATAGTAAAGACTGGAAAGAAAAACTAGAAATGCTATGTAGCGAAGAATTCCAATTTCATAGTAGTAGATTTCAAAATATTAATAATGCAATACAAAAGAAACCAAGAAAAAATAAAAGTTCTAAAATAACGTATTCTTATACAATAGGAGAACTTGTATCAACTAAGGAAAAGTTTGATAAAAAATTTGTACAGGACAGCTATAATATTATAAAATCCATAATAAAAGATTATTTTAATAAAGATTTAAAAATAGATTTTTTCAAAAAGCAGATTGAAAAGGATAATTATGTGGTACAAACTCATAAATCATATATAGAAAAAATAAGACAACAAGAAATATATAATGAGTTTGCAAATCATACTAATGGATTATATATTTATGATTTGGAATTCGCTCAGAGAAGAATAAAAGGAAAAAAGGATAATAAAAATCAACCAGATATGTTGGGAATTAAATTTGAAAAAGGTGAACCTAAATGCTTAGTTTTAATAGAGGTAAAATCGACCAAATCAGCTATGGAAGGTGGAAAAAGTGGATTAAAAGAACATCTACAAGGAATGGAGAATTATTTAAAAGAAAAAACATTTATTCAAAATAGAAAAATAGAAGCTAAAAACATAATTACTTTATACAAAGAATTAGGATTACATAATGCAGAAAATATTAATAATGAAGCTAATTATACAAAATTATCAACAGGAATAATGGTTATATTAACTGATGAAGCAGCAAAAACGTTTGAAAGTAAATACAGAAAAAATTTAGAAAAATATTTACCAGAATATAAAATAATGCCACCTGATACTAAGGGAAGAATTATAATAAAAAAATAAAATGAAAGGGGTAAAAATTGAAAGTTATAATTCACAGAGGTACACACCAAATTGGGGGATGTATTACAGAAATAGAATCAAATAAAGGGACAAAAATAGCCATTGATATAGGAAAAAATTTGCCTTCAATAAATGAAAAAGAAGAAGATAAAATTGAAGTGGAAGGACTTAGTGTGGGAGTACCAGATTTTAAAGCAATATTTGTAACTCATTATCATGGAGATCATATTGGATTGTATAATAAAATAAATCCTAAAATTCCTATATATATGGGAGAAATTTCATATCAAATATTTAAAATTTTGCAAAATAGATTATTACAAGCGAAAATAATATCTGATGAAGATATTAAGACGATTGAAAATTTTAAAACATTTAAAGTAAAAGAAAAAATAAAAATTGATGACATAACAATAACGCCTTTTCAAGTTGATCATTCAGCATTTGATGCATATATGTTTTTAGTTGAATGTGATGGAAAAAGATTATTACATACAGGAGATTTTAGAACGCATGGGCAAAGAGGAAAAGCTGTAATTCCAACATTAGAAAAATATGTAAAAAATGTAGATTGCCTTATATGTGAAGGAACAACTTTATCAAGAAAAAAAGAAGTACCAATGACTGAATTTGAACTTCAGAAAGAAGCGGAAAAAATATTTAAAGAAAATAAAAATAATTTTATTATGTGTAGCAGTACAAAAATAGATAGAATTGCAACAATACATAAAGCTTCAATAAGTGCTCACAAATTATTCGTATGTGATGAATATCAAAAAGAAATATTAAAATATGTAGATTCTATATCAAGAAGTTATTTATACAAATTTAATAGAAATGTTTATAGTTATGATAAGAATTTAGATAATATAATGAATAAAAATGGGTTTGTAATGCTAGTTAGAGATAATTATCTATCAAAAAATATTCTTAATAAATATCCTAATAATAAATTTATTTATTCACAATGGGAGGGATATTTAAACCCTAAATTCACATTATATAAACATATGCAAGAATTTGTACCAAAAGAGCATATTTACTTACATACAAGTGGTCATGCTGATTATATGTCAATAAAAAATGTATGTGAAACAGTAAAGCCAAAAATAATTATTCCAATTCATGGAGAAAATCCAGAAGCGTTTGAAGAAATGCGGACTAAAAGAATCAACAATAAAAATATTAAATGATAATGAAGAGATAAGAATATAAATAATTTAAAAAAATGCTCCCACATAAACAAATTATGTGGGAACTTTTTTAAAATCCGATTGTCCTTTTTCGACTCTCAATTTTATTAGAGTTTTCAAGAAATAAAGCCTTTTCAATATCACTTTTATTAATAAGATTTAAGTATTTACTTTTTGTTTTAATAATTCTGTCGGCTTGCTCAAATTTTATTTTTTCGAATATATTTCTAACATATCGACCATTTCCAAAATTATCATCATTTTTAGCTTTTTCAAAATTTTCTAATAATATATCTTTACAATTTTTAGACAATACATATTTTTCTTGCTTACACAATCCCGTAAAAATATTAAATAATTCTTCAATAGAATAATCAGGAAAATTAATTGTAAATTGAATTCTGCTTTTAAACCCAGGATTTTGATTTAATAAATCATCCATTTCATTGGTATATCCAGCTAATATTATACAGATTTCATGTCGATGATCTTCCATTTCCTTTATTAAAGTATCAATTGCTTCTCCTTCAAAGCCGCCTTTTCCATCACTCACCAAACTGTATGCTTCATCAATAAATAAAACACCACCAATAGCACTTTCGACAATATCATGTACCTTTTGAGCAGTCCATCCTACATACTTTGCAACCAAATCTCTACCGTGAATTTCAACAAAATCGCCATTACCAGGTAAAATTTTTTCTTCAGAAAATAATTTCCCTATAATTCGAGCAACGCTTGTCTTTCCCGTACCGGGGTTACCATTAAAGCACATATGTAAAGTGGGCATTTGACCTCTTTGCTTATTTAGTTTTATGTAATTTAAAATTTTATCTATATCAGATTTAATATCATCAAGACCTATTAAGTTGTTCATCTCTTCTTTTGCAGTTTCTACTTTTATTTTTTTCTTTCTTTCTACTCTTTTTGAAGTAACTGAAGTTTCAGATTTTTTTCTTAAAGTTTC
>CALXZS010000057.1 GCA_944393305.1 uncultured Clostridia bacterium
ATAGAGATATTGGGTATGATGCCCCATATGATTATATAAAGCCATATATTGCTTCAAATGGAGTTAGAGTTTCAACTGGTATTCGTTATCACAGAATAACAGGCAAAACAGAAAATAAAGACATTTATGATTTACAATGGGCTCATGATTCAGTAAATAATAACGCTGGTCACTTTTTCGATTGTAGAAATGCTCAAATAGAACACCTTTCATCTCATATGGATGTACCACCTATAATTGTTTGTCCATATGACGCTGAACTTTATGGACATTGGTGGTATGAAGGTCCTGACTTTTTATATACTTTAGCTAAGAAAATATATTATGATAAATGTAATTTTAAATTAATTACACCTGGTGAATATATTGATAAATACCCTAATATACAAGTTTCTACACCATGTCGTTCAAGTTGGGGTGCTAAAGGATATTCTGAAGTATGGCTAAACCCTTCAAATGATTACGTTCATAAGCATTTGCACGTTGCAGGTGATAGAATGTGTGCCTTAGCTCATAAATTCCCAAATGAAGCAAAAAATTCTGTCAAACGTAGAATTTTAAATCAATGTGCTAGAGAATTAGTTTTGGCTCAAAGTAGTGATTGGCTATTTATTATAACTAATGGAACTATGGTTGATTATGCCAAAAAAAGAATTAAAGATCACATTGGCAGATTTACAAAATTATATAATTGGTTAATTAATAATGAAGAAATAGATGAGAAATTCTTAAAAGATATTGAGGAAAAAGACTGTATATTTCCTGAAATAGATTATATGATTTATTATTAAAAAAATGTATATTAAAGTTTTAAAAAATTACTTAAACTTTAAATTATAACAAAAAAGTATATAATAATTTTTTTAGTTCCTTGCGGTCGCTGCTAAAATTCTTTGAATTTTACAGCTCCAAACGCACTTCGCTGGAATTCTTCCAGCTCGTTTGAACGCTCACGCGGAACTTTAAAAATTATTATATACTTTTTGTTTAAAATTTATAGCTTTTATTTTTTAGCTTTAATATATGTTCTTGAATATTTCAAGTGAGCGGAGCGTAACGTGCAAACAAGGTTTTAAAAAGCTAATACAACTCTAAAGCTTTCACCTGCATTACTATTTCCACTATATCCATTAAAGCTAAATATTCCTGTTGACGCTCCTCCATGGTAATCTCCACCTCTTATAAAAAATGGTATATCACTCTGTGGAAAATATGCTGAATTAGTATTCCAACCTTCTGCACCAAAACCTGAATTTGATATTTCAAATATTGCGTCTCCTCTTACACCTGAAGTTAAACTATAATTATTATTTGAATATACCGCATTATAGTCATCTCCATTATCACTTAAATCATGATTATATACAGTTTTATATTTTGAATTCATACTTCCAAATAAATCATCTTCTCCACTTCCTCCATTTTGCTCTAGTCCAACATAATCATTATTTATATATGCTGACATATATTCCCATGCACCACCTGATAAGTCATAGACACCTGTTTCATTACCATTTGAACTCTGCACTTTGTTGGTTATATATATTGTTTCTTCTGAATTTGTTCCACCTGTTAAATAATCTGAACTTGTATTAGTACTTATTGTTTTTCCATTTGTTCCAAACTTACTATATGAAAGATATACAACTGCACCCCATTCTGAATTCTTCATCAAATGGCTATCCATATTTCTATCATAATTATAACTATTTAAATAACAATTATTTACATTTATATTTCTCCAGCTACTTACTCCTGGTTTGCTAACTGCTTTTACAGTTTCTGATGTTCTTACATTTCCAATATTAGAATTAGTTGTTTCTGTGTGCATGCCATTTGTTTCCATGCTCATTTCATATTTAGCTACCCATATTCCTGTTAAATCTTTATTCCATCCTCCATTTCTATATCCACTTGCAGTATCTTTTGAAAATGCTGGTGCTACTATATAATGGTTTGATGTTTCTCTAATTCCAGTATTATTTTTTGTAATTCTAGTAAATGAACCATCTTCATTTAATTTTAAAAGCCCTCTTCCATCTGAATAACCTATTATTCTTGAATAATCTGCATTAGAATAATATACTATTCTATAAGCAAATCTAGGTATCCACACGAAATAACTTCCATCAGCGTTTATAGCATTAGCCCATCTTTGATTATCGTAATTATACCATTCTACATCATTTTCAGCTGTTTGTTCAAAAGTAGATTTACTTGAATTAAATTTTACAGGAGTAAGATTTCCTAAATAAGGTGATAAAGGTCTTTCTATCACATTATTATTTTCATCTATCCAAACTATTTCTACTTTTCCATATTTTCTATCTAGTGTTTGAGTGTTATCATCATTTATTATTATATTTTCATCTTGCAATATTTTATCGTTTTCTTCCTGTTCTTCATCATACTGTACCGTATTTTCACTTAATACATTACTACTTTGTTTTTCATTGTTACTCATCATAAAAACTATTGCTACAATTATTAATACAAAAATAATAATTATTACAGAAGTAACAATTATTATTTTATTAAGGCTATTCTTTTTTTCCATATCTTTTTTCCTCTATTTTAATTCTTTTCTATCTTGAGAAATCTCTTTTAATATTTTCTCTAAAGATTTTTCTAAATCAGCTAAAATATTATCTGCATATTCTTTTGCACCTTGTGTAATTTGTCTAGAATTTTCATTTGCTGCTTCCATAATTTGATTTTTTTGTTCATATGCTTTTTTTGTAATTTCATGTTCATCAATCATCGCAATTATTCTATTCTCAGCTTCTTTGACAACATCATCAGCTTCTTTGCCAGCCTCTGCTAATATTCTTTCTCTTTCTTCTCTTACCCATTTTGCCTGTTTTAAATCCTCTGGTAATTTTAATCTTATTTGTTTTATTAACTCTAAAATTTCATCTTGCTCTACCATTATTTTATTTGTAAATGGTACTTTCTTAGAATTTTCAATTTGCTCTTCTAATGTTTCTAATATTGTAAATATCTCCATTCTTAGTTCCCTCTCTTTTTTATAAAGATTAAGTTTGCTCTACCGTATTTTCTTTTATCTATTATTTCTAATTCTTCTATTTCATTTATTTCTTTTGTATCTCTTTCTATTTCATCAGTTTCCACTATTATTAAACTCTCTGCACTTATTAAATTTAATTCTAGTAATTCTTTTATTGATTTTACAGCAAAATCAAGTTTATATGGTGGATCTAAAAATATTATATCTATTTTTTCTTTTATTTCCTTTAATGCAAGCTTATAGTCTTTGTTTATAATTATTGCACTTTTTATCAGTTTTGTTTTTTCGAGATTCTGTTTTAAAACTTTTATTGCCTCTTTGCTATTATCACAAAAATAAGCTTTTTGTGCTCCTCTACTTAATGCTTCTATTCCTAAAGCTCCACTTCCTGCAAACAAGTCTAGCACCACTTTATTTTTTATATCATTTTGTAAAATATTAAAAAGCGATTCTTTAACTCTATCTAATGTCGGTCTTGTAGCTAGACTCTCTATTGAACTTATCTTTGTACCTCTTGCTATTCCACTAATTACTCTCATATTACTATTTTATATATATTTCACCTCTTGTCAATATGCTTAACGAAATTGTAATATTTCCTTAATATCTATGTAATACAGGCATTTTACCACAAAATTCACATAAAATAAAGAGATATATGCAATAAATTGCACATATCTCTTGCTTTTTTATTACAAATTTGTAATTTAATCGTCTTTATTTACTTCTTTTAAAAGCTCTAATTGAGATATAAGTAGTGATTCCATTTTTGCTTTATATACATCAAATTGTTTTGTAATTTCTTCTAATTCTTTTCTTTTTTCATTTATTTGTATATCTATATTGTTTGTTGCTTGTCTTGCACTACTTTCAGCTTCTCTTATTATTTGATCAGCTTGTTTTTGTGCAGCATTTTTAACCTCATCAGCAGCTGATTGAGCCATGACTAAAGTATTTTTTAGTGTTGATTCAATTTTGGTATATTGTTCCATTTTTGCTGTTAAATCTTCTAGTTCTTTCTCGCTTTCAGATACTTTCTTATATATTATGGTGTAATCTTTTGTTAGTTCGTCTAAGAATTCATCTACTTCTTCTGGATCATATCCATTTAAAGTTTTTTTAGAGAATCTTTTATTTTCTATATCTAGTGGTGTGATCATTACTATTCCCCCATAAAATTAATTATTTCCTTTTAACCATGAAACTGGTATTTTGCTTTTGTTTTCTTCCTTTGTTTCTGATGTTATATCATAGTTATATGGTGCAACTAAAAAGATAGAATTTGAAACTTTTTGCATATGTCCATCTAATGCATGAGCTGCTCCACTAACAACATCTATAATTCTTCTTGCTATATCTTTATTAACATATTCAAGATTAATAATTATAGATTTCTTTTCTTTTAGTAAATCACAAATTTCTTCTGACTGTTCAAAACTAGTTGGTTGCATTATTACCATTCTGACTTGACTTGCCATATTTACAACCTTACTATTTTTTCTTCCAAATAACCCTTTTGGTTCTAGTTCTTCTTCTACATCATCATATGCTTCATTTATATCTTCGTATTCTTCCTCTGCTTCGTCTTCTGCTCCCATTCCAAACATATTCATAAACTTATTTAACACCGCGTTTGACATTTATAAACAACCTCCTAAATTTCTCCTTCGTGTATACGATTATACTTAGTATCTAACTTTTTTGCTAGATTGTCAAGAGTTTTTGGTATATGTAATACTATTTTAATTTATTTGTAATATTTTTGTAATATTATGTAGCTTCTCGTATTTGGTCTTCACTTGGATTTAATAATAGTTCATCATATAGCATTAGTGATGTTGAAACCCCTGAATCTATGTCTAATTCCTCTATTTCTGAATTACTATAATTATCTACTACTGAATAACTATCTGTTTTCTTTTTCACTTTTACAAGGACTTTATCTAAATATCCAGCTCTTGTTCTTATGACATAATTTAGGTCATTTTCTGTTATTATGCTGGAATTTGGCACTTTATATCCTTCAGCGTCCCACCATATTATGTCAAATGATGTTTTTCTATAACTTAGTAATTCATCGATTCCTTCATGTATGCTAAATATAATTGTTACCTCATTATTTTCTTCTTTTGTTATATATTCTACTTTTGCTTCTACCTCTTTTGTACTTGGCAAAGCAATTTTTACTGTATCACCAATCTCTGCATTATTAGCATTTTCAGTATCTGATACACATGCAATATATGCTACAAAATTATTAACTATTTTTCCACTTTCATTACTTGTAGATATTATTTGTCCTGTTTTTAAGTTTAGCCCTTCTAAAAATTCTTTATTTATTTTTGAAAAATCATTTACATTCAAGGTTTCTTCTAAACCATCTATTCTATATGATACTATTCCACTTTTGCTCGCATTTATATATTCTGCTCCTGAATTTAATTCATTTTCATATGAGCTTCTTTCATCTATGAGTTTCTTTAAATACGATCCGCTTGGACTTAATTCTCCTGCTATTTTAGCTTTTCTAGTAATATAATCTGAAATATCTCTTTTATATTCTTTTATTTTTTGTGTATCATTTAAATCATAAATTAAATCCAAAGTTTCACTTATTTGTGTATCTAATAATTTTGTATCTGTTGAAAATAAATCTTCATTATTTTCTTCCATTGCTTCTTGTATTTTTACATCCAACTCAGCAATTTTTGCTTTTAAATCATCTTCGCCTGAAGTGTAATATCTAAATATTGGGTCACCATTTGCAACTCTATCACCTTCATTTTTTATTTGAACCATTCCATTTTTATAATTTTCTCCTGTAATTACAGTTTCATCTCGAATTATGTAACCATTAACTGTTTCTTCTTCTGAAATACTGCCTTGATTTACAATAACTGAGTCACTAGGATTTACTATCAAATTGTATACACCAATTGATATATATACTAATATTGCAATTAAAACAAGAAGAGCTATCACAACTTTTGCTTTATTTATGTTTTTTAAGCTAAATTTTTTCTTTACTGTAATATTAGGTTCTACACCATTAATCATTGACTCTCTTTTATCAACTTTTTGTTTATAACTCTTTCTCTTTTCTTTTGCAATTTTAGTTTTTTCATTCTTCTGATTATTCTTGGTCTTTTTATTTTTCACTAAAATTCCTCCAAAATAATATCAACATTATTTTTATTTTCTGCATTTAACCAAATAGCATTTTCGTATGATTTAAACCATGTTATTTGTCTTTTTGCATATCTTCTACTTTCCATTTTTATTTTTTCTATTGCTTCTTCTTTTGTTATTTTATTATCTAAATATTCTACCATTTCTTTATATCCAAGTCCCTGCATAGCTGTTGGAAATTCAGTATATTTTTTTACCAAACTTTTTACCTCTTCTATAAGGCCTTGTTCTATCATTATGTCTACTCTTTTATTTATTCTTTCATATAATTTTTCTCTATCCATGTTTAATACAAAAATTCTATAATCATACTTTACACCGTTTTTTCTTGATTCCGCTTCGATTTCTGTTTTATTTTTCCCTGTCTGATGGTATATTTCAAGTATTCTTAAAATTCTTTTTTTATCATTTGGACTTATTTTTTCTATTGCTTCCGTGTCTATTTTTTTTGCTTCATTATATAAATTTTCAAGACCTTCTTCATTTACTTTATTTTCTAATTCTTCTCTATATTTTAAATCTGTTTCTATATTTGGATAATCTATTCCATAAATTAATGAATTTAAGTATAAACCTGTTCCTCCAACAATTATTGGAGTTTTGCCTTCTTCAAGTATTTTCTCAATAACTTTTTCCGCATCTTTTTTATATTCAGCAACACTGTATCTTTCCGTCGGACTTACAAAATCCACTAAATAATGTTTTGCTTGGCTCATTTCTAGCTTTGTTGGTTTTGCGGTGCCAATATTCATATCTTTATATATTTGCATAGAATCACAAGAAATAATTTCACCATTTATTTTATTTGCTACTTCTATTCCTAGCTTTGTCTTCCCTGAAGCTGTTGGTCCGCATATTACCATAACTTTTTGTTTACTCATTATTGTTCCTTTCAAAATTATTTATATATTAGTATATTATTTGGTATTTCTATAAATATAGAATGTACATACGCCATCTCTATTCTAAAAATATATAAAAATACAATTATCATTAATATTATTACAAATATTTGTAAATTTCTTTTTTTGCCTTCATTTATTTTTTTTATTTCATTAATGATTCCTCTAGGAAATACTGCTATAATAATCGCGTTTATTGGTACCATTGAAAATATAGTTATTTGTCTTGCTTTTTCCTCTATATTAATTTCAGCTTCTCTTATCGCTAAATTAAATACTATATAAGAAAGTACATATGATATTAACATTATTATTAAGCACCTTACTAATTTTGTTTGTGGTTCCATTTTTCCCAACATTTTATATAAGAAAAACATTACTGCTATGTTTAAAAAAATCAATATTGCTATTATTATTTGTTCCATGCGTATTCCCTACCTTCTTGAAAATCTTTTTTCTATATCTGCTTTAGACATTTTTATAACTGTTGGTCTTCCATGTGGACAAGTAAATGGATTTGGCAATTTTAATAATTGTTCCATTAAGCTATCTACTTCTTCTTTTGTTAAAGCCATATGTGCTTTTACTGCTGCTTTACAAGCCACTGTTGCCAAAAATTTATTTTCTAATTCTTGTTTTGCTGTTCTTGCTACTGTATTTATTTCATCCAATGTCTCTAAAAATATTTCTTTAGTATCAAAATCTAAGCAAAACTCTGGTACACCTGTTAGTTTTACAGTATTGTCCCCAAATTCATCTACCACAAAACCTGCTCTATTAAATAGTTCTTTATTATCTTTGAAAATTCCCATTTCCCTTGTTGATAAATTAATTATATCTGGTAAAAGCATAAGTTGTGAATCTTTTTCTCCTTCACTATAATAGTTTGCTTTTACTTTTTCATACATAATTCTTTCATGAGCAGCATGTTGGTCTAATATATATAATTCATCACCCATTGTTAGTATTATATAGGTTTTAAATGCTATTCCAATAAATTTATATTTTGGATTTTTGTCTATGCCTTCTTTTTCAAATAAAGACATTTCTTCACCAGTTAGTGGTGTAATTGGATT
>CALXZS010000058.1 GCA_944393305.1 uncultured Clostridia bacterium
TAGCTTACAATATGAATTCTATCTTCCATTATTCTAACTTCTACTGGTTCTCTTACATCATACCCTCTGTGATAAACAGCATTTACCAAAGCTTCTTCTATCGCTTGATATGGATAATTAAAAAATCTTATCGCTTCTGCTTGCCCATCTACCTTTAAAATTTTTTCTTCAATTAATATATTACTGATATAGGTTAATGCACTTTTTATCATACTGTCTATTGGTCCTCTAAATATTCTTTCTGTCATATCATCTCCTTCTGGACCATTCCTTAAATCAACTACTTCTATTTGTGAATAAGGAAAAAACTTTTGTGGATCATCATTAAAGAACATCAATCCAACATTTAAAGGTTTCATACATTCTGGTGTTCCATCTACAATTCTCATACTTTTACATAAATCAATAAAATCCATCTTTTCAGATTCTTCCAATAAATCACTTTTTATTTCGTATAAATAATTTTGGATAAGTGGTAATTTCAAGTCTTGAATTTCTGCTTCATAATTCATTCTATATCCTCCTCCCCAGTTATCTATATCATTTGCAAACGCACAAATTGTATGCAATATTGGTTCTGGATTCCAATTTTTCTTTAATTCCAATCTTGCATTTTCTACAATATTTTCATTTAGTATATTTTCTATACTTGTAGGTAATTTCATTAGAGCTCCCTCTTTCTTTTCTTTCTTAATTTTGCTCTTATTCTATCATAGATTCACATTTTTCTCAACAAATTCGCACTAAATATATTGGATTTTGAGCAAAAAATAAAGCACCTATAATATATTTTTCAAATTAAAAGCTTCTTTCTCTTTTATATGTTCTATTATATATAACCCTTCTTCTAAATCAGGTATAGCATCTTGTGGTGTATCAGACTCTAAATATCCTTTTATTAAAACAATCTGCGTATTTACTTTTTCTAGTTCATTATGTTCCAAATAAAATGACAATCTTTCTTGTTTACTCTCCCAAAGTTTTGATATTTCTTCTGTTTTCCCTATAAGTTCACTATTATCTGCATCCGACAATATTTCTTCTTTTAGTTGCTGAAGATTTTCTTCAACTTCCGCAAATGCTTTATGAGTATAAGTTTGTGTTATCCATTCAAAAATTAATATTAAAACTATTATTAAAATTGTAATAATTGCTTCTTTTTTCATTTTTTATTTCCTTTCTCTTTTGCCTGACAAAAGAAATTTCCTTTTCCATCCATTGTGGCTATTAGAACATCTTCTGCTTTAGTATTAAACTTTTTAATTTGATTTGCAAGCCACTTTTCATTCTTACCTATCTTTTTCAAATTTTCATACATCACTTTACCATCTACAACTAAATCATATGGCAATCCTTCATATTCTGGAGTAATATTAAAGTCTTCTGGGGTTGTATTTCTTTTTTCTGGTTTTTGAATAACCGAAATTTCTCCATTAGTTTCTAAAATTGCATATTCTACATCTCCCAAATAAAAAACATCTTTTCCTCTTAATCTTTCCTGTAATTCACTAACAGTAAATCTTTCTTTTCTCATTGCATCTTCGTCAATCCTACCTCTATAAATTAGTATTGTCGGCTTACCACAAGTAAATTTTCTAATATTTACAGATTTCAAATTTAAAACTGTAATTACTAAATGCATTGCTAAAAGTCCTAATATTGGCACTATTCCATTAAATATTGGAACACCTGGATCAGTCATTGGTATTGAAGCTAAGTCTGCTATCATTATAGATATAACTAATTCAAAAGGTTGAAGTTGCCCTATTTCTCTTTTTCCCATTAATCTCATTACAATTAGAACTATAATATATATGATTATTGACCTTACAAAATTAATTAACATTTTTTCGTATTCAAGTCCTTTCCAAATATTCATGTTGTTATAATTCGCATATTGAATTTTTTAAAATTGTATATTTAAAATTTCGTAGTTTCGCGCAGTTTGGAGCTGTAAAATTCGAAGAATTTTAGCAGTGACAGTAAGAAACAAGAAATTTTGAAATATACAATTGAATTTATTAATATCTGGATGCGAATTATAACAACTTCTTATTTTTATTGTTTCCAATTTTTTTATGAATATTTATATTTATTTAGGAAATACTTAAATTAATGAAATTATAGGAGGTTGATATGAAAAAAAATAAATTACCACAATTTGTAGGTAGATTGATTACTGCAATTATAATACTTGGTATTACTGCTTTTTTTACTCCTGGCTTTACAACTTCAAGCATTTGGATAATTGCTTTAGCAGTTCTACTTTTAACTGTTTGTGATTTTGCAATTAGTACATTTACGGCACTTTTCACCCATCCAATAGTTAAAGGAATTATAGGATTTGTACTTTGTACAATTACACTTTATGTTGTTCAATATATTGTTACAGGATATGGTATTTCTTGGATTTCAGCTCTTCTAGGTGCTTTGGTTTACGCGATTGTAGATTATATGCTTCCTGCTGAAGAAGAAAATACAAGCAGTCATATTCATCATGCCACTGCATAAACTTAAAGTTAATCTAGTTTTATTTACATTAGAACAAAAGCGGGCTTCTTTAATATTTATTTAGTTTGCCCGCATTTTTGTTTGTGTACCAATTTTACCTAAGTAAAATTGTGTGCCATACTTTTATTGAATAATAAGAACTTGATTTTTTATATTTTATTCTTCATATTTCTCAATATCTTTTATTGCTGGTCCTGATATATTTTTTCCAGATTTATCAAACCTAGAGCCATGGCAAGGACAGTCCCAAGTTTTATCTGCGTCATTCCATTCCAATATACATCCCATATGTGTACATATGGGCTTTCCTTCTTCATTAACCTCAAATCTACTACCTATCATAGATTTTGTGCTATCTACAAGCATATTTTTCATCTCATCTTTGTTCTCTATTGGTTTGAATCTTGTTGCCTTGAAAATTTCCTCATACATACTTCCATTATTTGAAATCATATCTGTAATCATATTTCCAGCAACATTTGATGTTGTCATTCCCCATTTATTAAATCCAGTTGCTATATACATATTAGGTAATAAACTTGAATACTCACCTATATATGCAATTTTATCTAAAGTTACAGCATCTCTTGTAGACCATCTTGCTATAATTCTAGCATCTGGGTAAAGCTCTTTAGCCTTTTTTTCAAGCAATCCATATGTTTCTTCATAATTTACTTTATTTCCAGTTTTATGACCTGCACCACCTAAAAGTAATATGTCTTTTCCATTAAATTTTGCCCTTCTAAAAGAATATACGGGTGCTTCTATATTTATATACATATCTTTTGGAATTTCATTATATGTTTCCACGCCAATTATATATGATGATTCTTGATACATTTTAGCAAAATAAAAACCTGGAACTTTTAAAAATGGATATTGACTACATAATACAACATACTTTGCAAATATTTTATTATCATTTGCATAAACAATATATCCATCATCTTCTCTTTTAACATCTGTGCACACTGTATTGGTATATATTCTTCCTTTATTTTCCAAAATATTTTCTACTAATGCTTTTACATATTTTAGTGGATTAAACTGAGCTTGATTTTTAAATTTTATACTAGATACAACATCAAAAGGCAAATCTGTTTTTGTGGTTTTTTCTGCATTTTTATTAATATGTTTTAAATATTCCATCTCTTCATTTATTTTATTTATTTCAGATTCATTTGTAGTATAAATATAGCTATTAGTCTCTTCAAAATCACAATCAATACTATTTTCTCTTATTATTTCTTTTATATTTTTTATTGCTTCTTCATTTGCTTCAAAATATTTTCTAGCAACATTTATACCATATTTTTCAGACAAATAATGATAAATAAGTCCATGTTGAGATGTAATTTTAGCAGTTGTATGACCAGTTACACCATTTGCTATTTCATTTTTTTCAACAACAATTACATTGTATCCCTTTTTTGTAAGATAATATGCTGTTGTAATTCCACAAATACCTCCACCAATTATGCATACATCTGCACTACTATCTTCTTCTAGCTTTCCACTAGATTTAATTTTATCTACACTTTCTAACCAAATTGAATTCATTTGATATTCCTTTCTGAAGGCACAAATTAATTTGAAAAAATCTATAATTATTTTTCAACCTTGCCTCCTATTATGATGAACATATGGTTCATATATTTTTTATTTATTATTATTAATAAAAATTTTTTTATTCGCTTTTTAATAATTTATTTTTTTTAGCATAAAATAAAATTGGAGGTAATATTATGAATAAATTTTTTTCAAAACTTAAATATATAATAGTTCCTGTTATAGTTGGTGGAATTGTTGGAATTATTATATCTAGTTTTATTGACTATGATAATTTATCCAAACCTTTTCTTTCTCCGCCAAAAATAGCTTTTCCAATAGTATGGACTATTTTATATATTTTAATGGGATTTTCTTATGGAATATTAAGTGAAAAAAATCTTGTAGATTCTAAAACTAAATTTATTTATTACTTGCAATTAGGAATAAATGCTCTTTGGTCTATATTCTTTTTTGTTTTAAAATGCAGGCTTTTTGCTTTTATTTGGATTTTATTATTAGATATTGTCGTTATTTTTATGATTGTTAATTTTTATAAAAAAGATAAAAAGGCTGGACTTATTCAAATACCATATTTAATATGGATATTATTTGCTAGTTACTTAAATTTAGGAGTTTATTTATTAAATAAATAAAATAATGATTATTATTTACAGTTTAAATTTTATTCTTAGGCTTAATATATGTTTTGGAACATTTCAAGTGAGCGTAGGCGACGTAGGAGCGGAGCGTAACGTACGAGCGTTGAAGCGCAAGCGAACCGCGAAGTGAAATGTGAAAAAATGTATAACATTTACTATTTCTCCAATTACTCTAAATCCTAATTCGTCATTTTGTATTTTTATAACTTTACATTCTAGAGTTATTGGATATTCTTCTATTATTGGTGCGTCTACTCTTGAACTTTTTACTGCTGTCATTCCTGTTCTTTCAAATTTATCTTCCATTGTATTTCCAGAAGCTGTTCCGAAGAAGTCTGACTCTTCTAAGTGGTCAATATCTGCTATGCTTATTGTAAAAGCTCCTCTTTCTTTGATATTTTTTGAAGTTTTATGAGATTCTGTAATATTTAATGCAACTTTATTATTATCACAAATTCCTCCCCATGCCATATTCATAACATCTACTTTGTCATTTTCTCCATAAGTAGCAATCATTAATACTGGCATTGGAAATAAATATGGTTTTACACCTAAATCTTTTTTCATAATAATTCCTCCTTTACATTTTATAGATAATGCTTTCATATTTTTTCATAAATTACTTTACACTATCTAAATATTTTTCAATCAATTTTCTTTTCACATGAAAACTTTCTGTCGTAGAAGTATCAAATTCATTTCCAGCTAGAACATAGTCAATCCACTTTATGCCATAATCTTTTATTTTGCTTATTTCTTCATTTTTCAATTGTAAATCATCTAGATAATAGCTATCTATAAATTTTTTAGCTCCCTCCAAGTTCACTCCTCTTGTTTTTGAGAAAAATAAGTTTGCAATTAAAATAGCAATATCACAAATTGCTTCTCCAAATTTTGCATCATCAAAATCTATAAAACCTATTTTATCATTATTTATAAATATATTTTGTTTTGTTAAATCAAAATGAAGTATAGACTGACGTTTTTTATAATCTCCAAATGGTATTTGAGGTAATTTAATTATTGAGTTATCTGTTAAATTATGCAATTTTCTTAGTGTTTTTGCTAGCATAGTAATTTCTTCATCTGATAAGTTTATTTTGGTTTTATTCCAAGTTATTTTGTGACCTTCTAAGAAAGAATAAATTACAATATAACTTCTATTCTTAATTTCAGTAAATCCTTGATTTTCAATATTTTTAATAGTTTTTGGCACGTAGAAGTTATTTTTATTTAACATCTCATGCAAATTTACCATTGATTTTGTATGATTTACTTCTGAATATATCTTTACTACATATTTACTATTTTTGCAATAGAGCATGTAAACATTTCCAACAGTTGATTCTTCATTTTTTTCTATTCTATTTACATCTAAATTATATTTATTTTTTAAAACTTCTTCTAACATTTTTACCGCTCCTCTATAATGCAATTACTAACATAACTATTTTCTATTACACAATTATTCTTCTATTACACGTTTTGCTTTCACTATATATCTATGACTATTATGTCTATATGGATGACAAGTAATTAATGTTACAATATCTTGCCCTTCTTTTATTTCTAATTCACTAATATTATCTGGTGTAACTATATGAATTTCATAAACTTCATATACAAGCCTTTCTCTAAAATTTTGAATATATATTTTATCTCCATATTCTAATCTTTCAATATTTCTAAACATTGCAGCTTTTCCATATCCTCTATGAGCTGCCATAACACAATTGGTATTTTCACCACCTATTGGATATGATGTTTCTGTAAGATGTGCTGCTCCTAATTTCATATTTTCAGTATTTGCACCAAGTAAAATAGGAAGGTTTATTTCCATTTTAGGAATATTTAAATACCCTATAATATTATTTTCTATGCCATATTCTGAAAGGTCTATTGAGGGCTGTTCATATGAAAATGGGTCAACTAGATTTTCTTGCTTGCTTTCAAATAATTCTTCATTTCTTCTTTGGAGTTCTTCATATAATTTTTGCAAAATATCTATATTTTTTTCATCAGAAATTTTTTCAATAAACTCTTCTTCGTTTTTTTCTACGTTTTTTTCATATGCATAATTACTTAAATATGGGAAAATAAATAATATTATACCTATAATTATAAATATAATTGCTATTATTTTTATAATTCTTTTTCTCATATCTTTATTTCCTCCTCTTCTTTTTGAAAATAAAAATTATGATGATAATTAATATAAATATTATTATTCCAATTATAACTCCCATTAAGTAATAATTTTTGCCTGTATTTCCCGAATTTTCATTTATATTAGATGTATTTTCTTTTGTTTCATCATTATACTCTTCATATTCTGTTCTTTCTGCTTTTACTAATAATCTATGTGAATTTACACCGTAAGGAGTACAAGTTACAAGGGTTACATAGTCCTTGCCACTGGTTATTTGCAACTCGCTTATTTCATCTGGCAAAATTACTTTTATTTCATATACTTTGTATGTTAATACTTCATTTAGGATATGAATGTAAAAAATGTCGCCCTCAACTAATTCATCCAATCTTGTAAATAATTCAGCACTTGGTAAACCAGTATGCCCTGTTAAAACACTATGTGTCGATTGCCCCCCTATTGGCAAGGAGGTAGATTCTATATGACCTACTCCTTTTTCTAATACTTCACTGCTTGTTCCATGATAAATAGGTAAATACACTGAAATTTTAGGTATTTCTACATATGCCATTACACCATCTTCTGCAATATTTAGAACTTCTTTATAATTTTTTGGCATTGCATATCCGCTACCTTCCACAAAGGGATCATGCACTGGCTCTCCTGATAAATTTTCATTATATGTTTGAGCTTTTTGTAGTTCTTCATCTATTTTCTCTTGGTTAAAATTAGATACAGCTTCACTATACTCTCGTATAGCTTCTGTTTGATTTTTTTCAGCGAAATAATTGCTAACATTTGGATATAAGAATATGCATCCTCCAACTATTATAAAAATTAGTGCTATTACTAATACGACTTTATCTATTTTATTTTTTTCTTTCTTCATTGGTCGTTCTCCTATTTTTTATAAATATAATATATCATTTTTTCTTTTTAAAATCTATAAATTTGTAAAAATATTTTTGGGATGTTTTTGTGGACACCTCCTAAAAACAGCTTGTCTTTTTGGTTGATGTTTCGCTTTTGATTATGGGGCACCTTTCAAAAACAGCTAAAGAAAACAAAAAAACATCCCCTAAGCAGCTAAAACGTGAATTTTTTTTACATTGTCGAAATCTGTCATAATTTGACGTACGATTTTACTTGCAAAATGGATAAAAATGGTATAAAATGTAAACATAATATCTTTTGTTTATAATTCATAGTCAAATAAGTTATTCTAAGATTGTATATTTCAAAATTTCTTGTTTCTTACTGTCACTGCTAAAATTCTTCGAATTTTACAGCTCCAAACTGCGCGA